>NZ_BAAAZH010000036.1:0-202242 GCF_039536805.1 Nocardioides fonticola
AGCGCCCCGGCTGACCGGGGAAACCTGCAGCCGGTCCCCGGCCCCCTCAGGCGACGAAGTCCTCCCACCCGGAGGCGAGGTAGTCGATGAAGTGCGGGCTGACCGACTCCCCGAGCAGGTGCTCGCGGGTGACGGGGCGCGCGACGGCGGCGAAGGCGGGGTCGGCCAGGGCGCGGGCGGCGAAGTCGTGGTGCAGGATCGCGCCGACGCCGACGCTCACGAAGTCGGCGCCCTGCTCGAGGCACCAGGCGGCGTCGGCGGTGGAGAGCACCTTGCCGGCGACGCCGAGGCGGGTGGTGCCGCGTGGGAGGTCGGTGAAGTACTCGATGAGCCGGCCGTCGTGATCGCCGCGGGGGGCCATGAAGACGTCCCACAGCGACATGTCGAGGTAGTCCAGGGCGCCGGTCTCGAGCACCATCGCGGCCAGCTTCCGGCCCTCGGGCAGCGGGACGCCGTAGCCCTCGGGCGTGAGGCGCAGGCCCAGCTGGAAGTCCGGGCCGGTGGCCGCACGGATGCCGCTGATGATCTCCAGCAGCAGTCGCGCCCGGCCGGTGAGGTCGCCGCCGTAGCCGTCGGTGCGGTGGTTGGAGCGCGGGTCGAGGAACTGGCCGATCAGGTAGCCGTGGGCGCCGTGGATCTCCGCGCCGTCGAAGCCTGCCCGCTCGGCGCGCACCGCGGCGGCGACGAAGTCGGCGACCACGCCCTCGACCTCGGCGGTGGTCAGGGCGCGGGTGTGGCGGTCGGGAGCGTCCCAGGCGCTCACGTTGGGGCCGCCGTGCAGCGCGGGGTCGGCGCGATGGCCGCCGTGGTGCAGCTGCACGCTCGAGACGGCGCCGGTGGCGCGCAGAGCGGTGGCGAGGCGGGTGAGGCCGGGCAGGTGGTCGTCGGTGGCGATGCCGAGCTGGCCGCCCCACGCCTGGCCCGCCGGGCTCACGTGCGCGGCGCAGGTCATGACCAGGCCGAACCCGCCCTCGCCGCGCGCCACGAGCCAGCGCTCCTCCTCCTCGCTGAGGGTGCCGTCGGCGTGGCTCTGGGTGTTGGTCAGCGGCGCCAGCGCGAAGCGGTTGCGCCAGGCGGGGCCGTGGGCGAGGTCGAGCGGGGCGGACAGGGCGGGGACGTCGGTGCTCACCTCCCCATCGTGCCTCCCGCTGGTCAGCCGCCGACGCCCAGCCCCGACCCCAGCCGCTGGAGGGCCAGCTCGGCGAGGGGCACCTCGACGCCGTGCTCGTGGGCCAGCTCGACGGCGTAGCCGAGGTCCTTCTCGCCGAGGATCCGCACGGCGTCCATGATCGGGAACCAGAAGTCGTCGGGCGCGATCGGCGCGGCGGTCTCGCGGT
Organism: Nocardioides fonticola; assembly: GCF_039536805.1. NCBI lineage: Bacteria > Bacillati > Actinomycetota > Actinomycetes > Propionibacteriales > Nocardioidaceae > Nocardioides > Nocardioides fonticola. The sequence goes on from NZ_BAAAZH010000036.1 coordinate 1,338, forward strand.
GCATGATCGCGCCCGGACCGCCCGTGATCGCATCGGTGTAACGGACGACGTCGCCGAGCGCCCGCAGGTCGATGCCGGTGGCCTCGGCGAGCCGCTGCGCCTCGGTGGCGGCGGTGAAGGCGACGAAGTGCATGAGGTTGCGGGCCAGCTTGAAGCGGGTGCCGGCGCCGATCGGGCCCGCGTGCAGCACTTTGCCGCCGAGCACGTCGAGCACCGGCCGGGCGGCCGCGAAGCCGGCCTCGTCGCCGCCGACCATGATCGCGAGCCGGCCGTCGGCGGCCCCCATGGCACCGCCGCTGACCGGGGCGTCGACCACCAGGACGCCGCGGGGTGCCGCGTGCTCGGCCAGTGCCGCGGGGGTCTCGGGGGCCACCGTCGAGTGCACCACGACCGTGAGCGGACGGCCCGCGGCGAGCACGTCGTCGAGCACCGCGCGCACCTGGGCGTCGTCGCGCACCATCACGCACACCACCTCGACCCGGGCGGCGAGCTCGGTGACCGAGGCCGCGGCGATCGCGCCGTCCGCCTCGAGCGCGGCGACCGCCTCGGGGACGACGTCGAAGACCACGACGTCGCCGATCGCCGGGTCGCCGGCCATGGCCAGGCGCTGGGCCATCGGGCGGCCGATGTTGCCGAGGCCGACGAAGCCGACGTGGGTCATGGGGTCCTCCGGATCGCTGGTCCCGGCCAGAACCTGGACAGGTGTCCGGCAAAGGTAGAACCTGTTCTCATCGCGGGCAACCCGCCCGCCGTCCCCCGGAGGACCGCGTGACCGCGACCGCGCTGACCGAGCCGCCGACCGAGCCGCCGACCGAGCCGCTGACCGAGCTGGCCTGCTACGGCCTGGCCGGGCACTCCGAGACCCCGCGCGACGTCGTCCGGGAGGCCCGGCGCGCGGAGGAGATCGGCCTCGGCTCGCTCTTCCTCTCCGAGCGGTTCAACGTCAAGGACGCCGCCGTCCTCGCCGGGGCCGTGGCCGCGGCGACCGAACGCCTCGGCATCGGGACGGCGGCCACCAACCCCGGCACACGGCACCCGGTGATCAGCGCGACGATGGCCGCCACCGCCCACCGCCTCAGCGAGGGCCGCTACTGCTTCGGGCTGGGCCGCGGCTTCGACGTGGTCTTCGACCTCTACGGCGTCCCGCGCGTCACCGGCGCGCAGCTGCGCGACACCGCCGACGTGCTGCGCAGGCTCTGGGCGGGGGAGAAGTTCGCCCACGACGGACCGCTCGGCACCTTCCCCTACCTCTTCCTGCTCGACGAGCTCGGCGACCGGATCCCGATCCTCATGGTCGCGATCGGGCCGAGGTCGCAGCGCCTCGCGGGAGCGGTCGCCGACGCCGTCGTCCTGCACACCTACCTGACCGACGAGACCGTCGCGCGGGCGGTCGCCAACGTGCGCCGAGGGGCGGAGGAGGCCGGCCGCGACCCGGCGTCGGTGCGGATCTGGGCCTGCACCGCGGTCATCGACGACGCCCTGCCCGAGGTGCTGCGGCTGCGCAAGACCGTCGGGCGGCTGGCCACCTACCTCCAGGGCTACGGCGACGTGCTCGTCGCCGCCAACGGCTGGGACCCCGCCGACCTCCAGCGCTTCCGCGACGACCCGGTCGTCACCGCCCAGCAGGGCGCCTTCGACTCCGCCGGCACCGTCGAGCAGTTGGCCTACCTCGCCGAGAAGGCGATCCCGGCCGCGTGGCTGGACGCCGCCATCACCGGGACGGCGCAGCAGTGCGCGACCGCGGTGCGCGACCAGCTCGCGAGCACCGGCGTCGACAGCGTGATCCTGCACGGCGCCACCCCCGACGAGCTCGCCGGCGTCGTCGCCGCCTACCGCGAGGTGCGCGACCCGGATCGTCCGGCGCTGCCGGTCAACCCGGGCTGGATGGTGCCGCCGGCGCCGTGACCGTCGCCGGCCGGTGGTCGAGGTGCGAGGAGCGCCAGCGACGAGCCGCGAGACCCGGTGGGGTGGACGGCGTGCGGTACTGGAGGGCTGTCGGGTGCGGGCACTTCGAGGCTCGCTTGGCGCGCACCTCGACCGCCGGGTGGGCTCGCTTGGCTCGCGCCGCAGCGTCCGGTGTTGCCGGTGGTCGAGGTGCGAGGAGCGCTAGCGACGAGCCGCGAGACCCGGTGAGGTGGACGGCGTGCGGTACCGGAGGGCTGTCGGGTGCGGGCACTTCGAGGCTCGCTTCGCTCGCACCTCAGTGACCGGGGGGCTCGCTTCGCTCGCACCTCAGTGACCGGTGGCGGCTCGCTTCGCTCGCACCTCGACCACCGGATCGGTCCGGGCCGATCGCACGTGCCGTGCCGCGTCAGGCGGTGCGCTCCCGCGGCACGTCGAGGCGGGGGATGCCGCCGAGGCCGAGGCGGTAGCGCACGTGGTCGGCGTAGTGCTCGAGGGCGTCCCACAGGGTGCGGTGCGCGGCCCAGGGGAGCGGTTCGGCGCCGCGGTGCCAGGTCTCGCCGAAGGCGATCCACACCGGCGTCCACTCCGCGGCGTCGTCCCAGGCCCCGCGCTTGGACATCACCAGGCGCCGGCGGATCTGGAAGGCCGCGCGCGGCCCGTCGACGTAGACGGGGGCGCTCGCGATCGGCCAGACCCACAGGTCGAGGCCCATGAGGTGCACCTCGAGCTCGGGCAGCACGCGCGGATCGACCAGCACGGTGGCCACGTTCTCGTGGGGCTCGCGTCGGCCGGTCATGCCGACACGGTCCCCGCGCGGTGGGTCGAGGTCAAGACCTCGAGGGGCAGGACGGCTGTGCCCCTTGGTGATCGGCGTCACGTCGCCTAGGTTCGCGGTGGGGACACACACGCGCGCACAGGAGGCCGGAAGTGGATCGCGAGACGTTCGACTACGTGGTGGTGGGAGCAGGCAGCGCGGGGGCGGTGATCGCCGCGCGGCTCACCGAGGATCCTCGGGTTTCGGTGCTGCTGCTGGAGGCCGGAGCCCCGGCCGACGCCGACGAGATCACGGTGCCGGCGGCCTTCGCCAACCTCTTCCGCACCAAGTGGGACTGGAACTACAAGACCACCGAGCAGAAGCAGCTCGAGGGACGACGTGCCGACTGGCCGCGCATGAAGGCGCTCGGCGGCTGCTCGTCGATGAACGCGATGATCTACATCCGCGGCAACCACGCCGACTTCGACACCTGGCGCGACGAGTACGGCGCCGCGGGCTGGGGGCACGACGACGTCCTGCCCTACTTCGTGCGCTCGGAGGGCAACACGCGGCTCGGCGGTCCGCTGCACGGGCAGTCCGGCCCGCTGCATGTCGAGGACCGCCGCTACACCCACCCGCTCACCCACCTGTGGGTCGACGCCGCGGTCGGGGCGGGCCTCAAGCCCACCGACGACTTCAACGGCGCCGAGCAGGAGGGCGCCGGGCTGTACCAGGTCACGTGCAAGCGCGGTCACCGCTGGTCGACCGCCAAGGCCTACCTCGAGCCGGCGGCGAACCGGCCGAACCTGACGGTCCGCACCGGCGCCCACGTGCGACGGGTGCTCGTCGAGGGCGGCCGGGCGGTCGGCGTGGAGTACGACCGCGCCGGGCAGCGCCTGACCGCGCACGTCGAGGCCGAGGTGGTGCTCAGCGGTGGGGCGATCAACTCCCCGCAGCTCCTGATGCTCTCGGGCATCGGCCCGGGCGCGCACCTGCGCGAGGTCGGGGTCGAGGTGCTCGTCGACCTGCCGACGGTGGGGGCCAACCTGCACGACCACCCCGTCGTCCCGATGGTCTACCGCACCCGCGACATCGACGACCTGCTCGACCACAACAACCTGGTGCAGTTCCTGCGGGCGAAGGCCCGCGGCACCGGTCCGCTCGTCTCCAACATCGGCGAGGGCGGCGGCTTCTGGCGTTCGCGGCCCGAGCTCGCGGCCCCCGACATCCAGGCCCACGTGGCGCCCACCGGCTTCTACGACAACGGCCTGCACGAGCCCCGCGAGCGCTGCTTCACCGCCGCGCCCACCCTGGTCAACGTCGCGAGCCGCGGCTCGGTGCGGCTGCGGTCGGCCGACCCGTACTGGCATCCGGCGATCGATGCGGCCTACTACGACGACCAGGTCGACCTCGACGCGATGATCGCCGGGGTGCGGCGCATGCTGGACGTCGTCCACACCGCGCCGTTGGCCGGCCACCTCCAGGGGCCGCTGCTCGACACCATGCGCGGGTGGGGCATCGACCCCACCGACGCGCAGATCGCCGACCACGTGCGGCGCCACACCCAGACGCTCTATCACCCGGTGGGCACCTGCGCGATGGGCGGCGACGAGCGTGCCGTCGTCGACCCGCAGCTGCGCGTGCGCGGCGTCGAGGGCCTGCGGGTCGCCGACGCCAGCGTCATGCCGATGGTCACCCGCGGCAACACCAACGCCCCCTCGATCATGATCGGCGAGAAGGCCGCCGACCTCCTCTCCGGAAAGGCCAGCTGATGACCACGACCGTCGACGCTCCCGTCGAGGCCGCCGCCGAGCGGCCGGCCACCTTCGACTCCCTCAACCCGCGCACCGGCGATGTCGTGGGCACCTACCCGATCCACACCGCCGAGGACGTCGCCGCCGCCGTCGCCCGCGCGCGTGCGTCGGCCGCGTGGTGGGCCGGGCTCGGCTTCGAGGGCCGCAAGGAGGTGCTCGACCAGTGGCGGGCGGTGCTCGCACGGCGCCTGGCGCAACTGGTCGACGTCGTGCACCGCGAGACCGGCAAGCCCCACGGCGACGCCCAGCTCGAGATCGCGCTGGCCATCGACCACGTGGCGTGGGCGGCGTCCCATGCCGGCAAGGTGCTGGGTCGCAAGCGGGTCTCGGCCGGTCTGATGCTGGCCAACCAGGCGGCGTCGGTGGAGTACCTGCCGCTCGGCGTCGTCGGGGTCATCGGGCCCTGGAACTACCCGGTGTTCACGCCGATGGGCTCGATCGCCTACGCGCTGGCGGCCGGGAACACGGTGGTCTTCAAGCCGAGCGAGTACACCCCCGGCGTCGGCACCTGGCTGGCCGACAGCCTGCGCGAGGTCTCCCCGCACCACGACCTCCTCCAGGTCGTCACCGGCTTCGGCGACACCGGCTCGGCGCTGTGCCGTGCCGAGGTCGACAAGGTCGCCTTCACCGGCTCCACCGCCACCGGCAAGCGGGTGATGGCCGCCTGCGCCGAGCGGCTCACCCCCGTCGTCATCGAGGCCGGCGGCAAGGACGCCATGCTCGTCGACGAGGACGCCGACGTCGAGGCCGCGGCCGATGCCGCGGCGTGGGGCGCGTTCGCCAACGCCGGCCAGACCTGCACCGGCATCGAACGGGTCTACGTGCACGAGAAGGTGCACGACGCGTTCCTCGAGGCGCTCACCCGCCGGGCCCGCGGCCTGCGCTCCGCGGCCGACGTCGACGCGCCGATCGGGCCGATGACGATGCCCTCGCAGCTGCAGGTGATCCGCCGGCACATCGACGACGCCCTGGCCAAGGGCGGCCGTGCGGTCGTCGGCGGTGCCGACGCCGTCGGCGAGCGCTTCGTGCAGCCCACGGTGCTCGTCGACGTGCCGGAGGACTCCGAGGCCGTGTGCGAGGAGACCTTCGGGCCGACCGTCACGGTGCGCAAGGTGCGCTCGATGGAGGAGGCCGTCACGCTGACCAATGCCGGCCGGTACGGACTCGGCTCGGCGGTGTTCTCGGCCTCCCGCGGCGAGGAGCTCGCCCGGCGGCTGCGCACCGGCATGACCGCGATCAACTCGGTGATCTCCTTCGCCGCGGTGCCCGGTCTGCCGTTCGGCGGCGTCGGCGACTCCGGCTTCGGTCGCATCCACGGCCCCGACGGGCTGCGCGAGTTCACCTACGCCAAGGCGGTCACGCGCACCCGGTTCAAGGCGCCGCTCAACCTCACGACCTTCGACCGCACGCCCGAGCAGGACGCCCAGGTGGCCACCCTCATGGCGGTCATCCACGGCCGCGCCACCCAGTTCCCGAAGCTGCGGCGTCCGCGCCGCTCGAGCGGCCGCTGACCCTCCGCCCACTGCTCCGCTGACCGGCCGGACCGCGCCGCGCCGGGGGAGGACGGGCGACGGCCCCGTCGGCGAGGCCGACGGGGCCGTCTGTGGGGGGTGCGGAGGGGAGCCGGGTGCGGCGGCGCCTCCTGGGCTCAGGGCTCTGGGCCTTGGGCTCAGTAGGCGGTGTACAGCAGGCGGTTGGGCGATCCGTTGGCGCCGGTGATGACGCCGCTGGTCGCCCCCGAGGTGAGCGCGGAGGCCACGGTGGCCGGCGAGGCGCTCGGGTTGCCCTGGAGGTAGAGCGCCGCCACGCCCGCGACGTGCGGGGAGGCCATCGAGGTGCCCGAGATGGTGTTGGTGGCGGTGGTGCTGCCGATCCAGGCCGAGGTGATGTTCTGGCCGGGGGCGAAGATGTCGACGCAGGAGCCGTAGTTGGAGAACGAGGCACGGGCGTCGGTGTTGGTGCTGGCCGCGACGGTGATCGCGGACGCCGCTCGGGCCGGCGAGCTGCTGCACGCGTCGGTGTTGTCGTTGCCGGCGGCCACGACGACGGTGACACCCGCGCTGGTCATGCGGGCGACGGCCGCGTCGGTCGCGGCGTCGGCGGCACCGCCCAGGCTCATGTTGGCGACGGCGGGCTTGACGGCGTTGCTGGCCACCCAGTCCATGCCGGCGATCACGCCGGAGTTCGAGCCGGAGCCCGAGCAGTCGAGCACCCGCACGGGCACGAGGGTGACGGCCTTGGCGACACCGTAGGTGGAGCCGCCGATGGTGCCGGCGACGTGCGTGCCGTGACCGTTGCAGTCGGTGGTGCCGCGGCCGTCGTTGATCGCGGTGGCCCCGGCTGCGACGCGGCTGCCGAACTGGGTGTTCGCGGCGTAGATGCCGGTGTCGATGACGTAGGCCCGCACGCCCGAGCCGGTGGCGGTGTAGCTGTAGGTCGAGCTGAGCGGCAGGTTGCGCTGGTCGATGCGGTCGAGGCCCCAGGTGGCGTTGGACTGCGTGGTGGAGATGTGGACGGCGCCGTCCTGCTGGACGAAGGCGACATCGGGGTCGGAGCGGACGGCGGCGAGCTGCTCGGGCGTCAGCTTCGCGGCGTACCCGTCGAGGGTGGCGTACACGCGGGTGACCTTGCCGCCCGGGCCGGCGACGGCGGCGCGGGCCTCCTGGGCGGCCGCGGCGTCGCGGTCGAGGACGACGATGTAGCGCTGCGCGAGGGGCTCGCTCGCGCGGTAGAGCGGTGCGCGCTCACCGCGGTGGGCGGTGGCCGGAGCGGCCGGTGCGGCCGCGGTGGGAGCGGCGATCGCCTGGGTGGAGGCGTCGGGGGTGGAGGCGGTCGCGGCGCCGGGCAGGGTGAGGGCGCCGGCCCCGGCGAGTGCTGCCAGGGCGAGGGAGGCGGTGGCCAGTGATCTCATGGCTGCACCCTCGGTGGCCCGCTGGGGTGTCGACAACGGTGCCGGTGGCCCAGGTGCGTGCACTGCACGAAGCTGCAGGAGTGCCGAAGTCGTCCGGTTCAGTCCAGATTTGTGTGCACCTTCTAGGGTCATTCCTCAACAGGGTGTTCACATCCGGTGAGCATCGTTCGTTTGGAGGGGGAACTCCATGACCACGCGATCGACCACCCGCCGTACCCGTACCGCCGTCCTCGGCGGTCTGACCGCCACCGCGCTGGCCGCCGCCTCGATGGTCGGCACCGGTGCGGCCACCGCGAAGCCCGCCGCCCCGGCCAAGGCCGCCGGCGAGACCAGCCTCGCGACCGTCCTGGCCGCCGACGGCTCGAAGTACGACAAGAACCACCAGGACTTCGACATCCTCGAGGCCGCCGTGACCACGGTGCTCCAGGCCAAGCCCGACAGCCCGCTCGCCGCGGTCGCCGACGGCAGCAAGCGCCTCACGCTCTTCGCGCCCACCGACGCCGCGTTCATCAAGCTCGCCAAGCTCCTCACCGGCGAGAAGCCCGCCTCGGAGAAGAAGGCGGCCGCTGCCATCGTCGGCGCCGTCGACACCGACACCCTCGAGGCCGTGCTGCTCTACCACGTCGTCCCGGGCAAGACGCTGGGCTCGAAGAAGGTGCTGGCCGCGGCCGCCGAGAAGGCCGAGCTCACCACCGCCCAGGGCGGCACCGTCGGCGTCCGGCCCAACCCGAAGCCGGTGCGCCTCGTCGACGCCGACCCGGACGTCAAGGACCCCAAGGCGATCGTGAAGCTGCTCGACATCAACAAGGGCAACAAGCAGATCGCGCACGGCATCGACCGCGTGCTGCTGCCGATCAACCTCTGATCGACCGCTGATCGACCCACGCGACGGGGGCCGGGCCACGATGGCCCGGCCCCCGTTCGTCGTGGAGGGACGTCGTTCGTGAACGGCTCAGCGGACGACGTCGAGCACCAGCTTCGTGACGCCGTTGGCGTAGGTCTGCGACTCGCGCACCGAGAGCCGCTCCATGTCCTTGTCGGTCTGGCTGAAGAGCCGCCGTCCGGCGCCGAGCAGCACGGGGAAGACCAGCAGGTGGTAGCGGTCGACGAGCCCGGCGTCGGCCAGCGCCGCCCCGAGGGTCGCGCTGCCGTGCACGATGATCGGGCCGCCCTCGCCCTCGCGCAGGGCCGCGACGTCGTCCAGGGTGCGCAGGATCGTGGCCGGCCACCGCTCGTCGTCACCTTCGAGCGTGGTCGAGACGACGTAGCGCGGCATCGCGTTGTAGCCCGGGAACTCCTCGGTCATGGTCGGCCACACCGGCGCGAACGCCTCGTAGCTCACCCGGCCCAGCAGGAGCGCGGCTGCCTCCTCCTGCTCGCGTCCCTTGAGCTCGTAGGCGGCCGGGTCGAAGTCGACCGAGGAGATCGTCCAGCCGGAGTTGCGGTAGCCGGGCTCGCCGCCCGGCGCCTCCATGACGCCGTCGAGGGACATGAACGCGGTGATGATGAGGGGACGCATGTGTGCTCCTGATCGGGTGAGGGCTGCCCGGATCCTGCCAGGCTCTGCGGGGTTCGACCCGGGCAGCCCTGCCGATTCATCGCTGCGGGCTCACCGCACGGCGTCGAGCGCGTCGACCACCCCGTCGCCGTAGTAGCTGTTCTCGGCCGCGGTGCCGACGCAGGCGGCGCCCTGCGTGGCGGTGCCGCAGGGGTGGTCGTCGGCCTGCGCGCGCAGCGCCGCCACGAGCCGCGCCGGGCTCCACGTCGGGTGGGTGGAGGCCAGCAGCGCCAGGACGCCGGCCACGTGCGGGCTGGCCATCGAGGTACCGGACTTCAGGCCGTAGCCGTTGTCGGCGACGACCGTGGAGAGGATGCGCGAGCCGGGGGCCGCGACGTCGATGACGCCGAGGCCGCGGTTGCTGAAGCCCGACAGGCGGTTCTCCAGGGTGTCGGCGGGGAAGCGCTCGAGGGAGGCGACGGTGACGACGCCGTCGAGCTCGGTGGGGATGTCCTGGCAGTCGGCGTTGAGCACCCGCTCGACCGGCGTGGAGTCGTCGGGGCTGGTGGTGTCGGTGGTCTTGTTCGCCAGGTCGTAGGCCGAGTTGCCGGCTGCCGCCGCGCTCACCACGCCGCGGCCGATCGACCAGGCCACCGCGCGCCGCACGGCCTCCTTGGCCGCGGCCTGGTCGGGCTGGTCCTCGCAGTAGAACTGGAACGGGTCGACGTAGTAGCTGTTGTTGGTGACCTCCATGCCGCGCAGGCCCGCCCACATGAAGCCGCACACGGCGTACTCGGGGTAGATGAAGCCGCCGTCGTCGACGACCTTCACCGATGCCAGGCGGACGCCGGGGGCCACGCCGACGATGCCGACGCCGTTGCGCGCCGCCGCGATCGTGCCCGCCACGTGCGTGCCGTGGTCGCTGGTCGTCGGGTACCAGCCGGTGGGCGAGAGATCGGGGCGCCCGGCGTCGGTGCAGTTCACCGAGTCGCGCACGTCGATCTGCGAGGCGAGGTCGGGGTGGTCGGGGTCGATGCCGCTGTCGAGCACGCCCACCACCACGCGGGGCGATCCGTCGGTGATGGTGTGGGCCTGGTCGGCCTTGATCATCTGAAGGTCCCACTGCTCGCCCTCACGCGGGTCGGGGACGACGTCGCGCTGCTGCGTGCGCCGGGCCGCGGCCGCCGCCTCGTCGGCGTCCGGCGTCTCGACGGGCACCGTGCGGGTCGCGCCGACCGAGGCCAAGGAGCGGCCGGCGGTCTCCGTGACACGTGCGCGGAAGTCGGCGGTGCTGGCGTGGGCCACGACCACGCCGATCTCCGGCCAGGCCTGCACCACCGTGCCGCCGACGGCGGCCACGGCCCGCTCGACGAGGCGGGTCTGGCCGGGGTTGGCCTGGCGGGCGTTGAGCAGGTAGCTGCTGACGACGCCGTCGGGCGTCGCGATGGGCACCGGCGTCGAGACCGGCAGGGCGGCGTCGTCCGGCCGGGGGCTGGCGTTCGCGCCGCCCGCTCCGAGCGGGCCGGTGGCGAGGGCGGCCGCGAGGGCGGCGACGGCGCCGGCAGTGGTCACGGCGAGCCGTGGGGTTCGCATCATGCGTGTTCCTTCCCGAGAGTGCGCGCGGTGGCGCGCGGGAGGAGCCTGACCTGAATCGGCGGGGCCAAACCCCGCCGCTCGGGCTCAGTGCAGGGCGACCATCTCGTGGAGGGTGCGACCGGTGCGGGTGACGACGCCGTCGGGCTCGTGCACGGTGAGGGTGAAGGTGGAGTCGAAGCGGAAGTAGCCGGGGCGCCCCACGAGCAGGCGGATCAGCGGCTTGAGCAGCCGGGTGCGGACGACGGGCACCTCGGCCAGCAGGTCCTGGGCGTCGATGACGCGGTCGACATCGAGGCGCAGCGTGACCTGGCCGGGCACCTCGAGCTGCACCCAGCGGGGGTGCTCGCGGTCGGCGCCGGGGTGGAAGACCATCGGGCCCTCCGTGATCTCGACCTCGCCGCTGCTGAGCACGATCTCGCTGCCGCGGGCGAGCATGACGGGTTGGGAGCGGTGGTGGCCCAGGCGCTTCTGGGTCAGCACGTTGGCGAAGAGCATCGAGTAGTCGTCGAGGTAGAGGCGGCCCCAGTGCCAGCGCTCGATGATGCGGCGCATGTCGCCCGAGCCCCAGTTGTGGTCGGAGTACCCGATGCCGCGCGCCTCGAGGACGACGCCGTCGAGGGTGAGCGTGCCGGTGACCGTCGCACGCGGGGCGGCGACCACCCAGCCGAAGTGGTCGCTCGGGCCGTAGTGGGTCTCGCCGCGCCCGGGCATCCAGGCGTCGATCTCGCAGTGGAAGGCGAGGTCGAGCGCGACGCCGTCGGCGGCGAGGTGCACGTGCAGCACGGGTCGATCGCCGGTGCGGTCGACGTGCGCGGTGTTGGGCCCGATGCGCACGGCGAGGTCGTCGCGGGAGAAGGAGCACGCGTCGTGCGGGAAGGAGGCGTTGACCTGGCGCTTGGAGCCGTCGGGGGCGTAGACGATGATCTCGATGGACGGCGTCGCGCGCGTCGACTCCTCCGGTCGCCGCTTGGTGAGGAACCCGACGACGGTGTGGCCGGAGTCGAGCCGGGCGTCGATGTACCAGTGCTCGAAGGCGCGGCGGCCCAGCCCCGCGTCGGCATGGGTGTGCAGGCCGTGGTCGGCCGGTCGGACGACGGTCAGCTCGGCGTCCCGGGCGCCGGGGCCGTTCCAGGCGTCGACGATGGTGACGGTGGACATCGCGGCTCCTCAGCGGCGCAGGCCGGAACTGGCGTCGAAGGCCGCCTGCCGGCCTTCCATCTGGGCGGCCCACCAGGCCCGCCGGTGGCGGTCCATGACGGCGAGGTGGAGGGTGCGCAGGCCGGGCAGGCGCCGCAGCAGCTCGGTGATCGTGATGAGCGGCCAGCGGGCGATGAGGATTAGCACCCAGGGGAAGGCGCGGGGCAGGTCGTAGGTGCGGCGGGTCGAGGCCGAGAGCCAGATCGCGCAGTAGGCCGCGATGATGCGGTGGTTGTAGGCGGCCCGCAGCCGCGCGAGCGGCGACTGTCCGGGGCGGGGGGCGAAGGCCGCGGGGAAGGACTCGATGAGCTCCTTGCCGTGCGGCCCGGAGTCGTAGGAGCGGGCGGCGATCGAGAGCGCCAGCACCTGCAGGCAGTCGCGCACCGTCTCGGGCATCCACTCCGGGTCGACGCCGAGCAGATGGCCCATGTAGCGGTTGAAGTGCAGCGCGGCCCGCATCTCCGCGGGCGTCGTCTGGTAGCCGAGCACCCACAGGGCCATCGCCGGGGCGACGCTGCCGCCGATCTGGGTGAGCATCATGTAGGTCTGGCTGATCGGCAGACCCCACCGCTCGGCGTCCCACTCGGGGTGCGAGCCGACTCGCTGGCGCACCGCCACATGCATGATCCGCACCAGCATCGCGGTGGTGCGCCCCTCCGAGCCGGGGGTGAACAGGCCGCCGGGTTCGGAGGTGTCGATCCAGAACTTCGCCGACTCCAGGAAGCGGCGCAGCGCGCTGTCGCCGGCGTAGCCGCCGGCCAGCGAGAGCGGGAGCGCCACCCCGCTCTCGGTGTAGATCTCCAGGGTCGTGACCCCGGCGACGTTGAAGAGCATCGTGCCCCAGCGCCGCCAGATCTCCGCGCCGAGTTCGACCTGCTCGCGGTCGACCCAGTCGGGCACGGTGTCGAACTCCGCGAACAGCGCCCGCATCGACTCCGGCGCCTCGGGGACGGCGTCGATCCCGTCGCGCAGCGCGCGGGTCAGCAGCTGCCGCCCCCGCACGTGGCCGATCTCGCCGAAGAACACCTCGGCCACGAACCGTTCGGCCACCGGGTCGCCGCCGTAGAGCCCCTCGCACAGCGCGCGGGCGCGGTCGTCGCTCGGGAAGAGCTCGTGCCCGAGCAGCCGGGTGAGCCGGGCGCGGCGTCGCCACCGCGGTTCCTCGCGCGCCTCCCAGTAGCGGAAGGCGGACGGCGTCCGCGCGTGGACTGTGGCGTGGGTCACAGTTGCGTACCGTACTGCCGGTTTGTCAGCGTCGACAAGGGTCCCCGGACGCCGTCGTCGGCGTGCCCGCGCACGGTAGGTTCGCCGCGTGGGTGGCCGGGCGACGCAGGAGGAGCGAGCCGAGGCCTATCGCCGTCGGCTCCTCGACGGACTCGCCGCGACGATCCGGGCGAAGGGGTTCCGCGACGCCAGCGTCGCCGACGTCGTCCGCGAGGCGCGCACCTCGCGCAGCACGTTCTACGAGCAGTTCGCCGACCTCTCCGAGGCCTACATCGCGCTGATGAAGCAGGAGAACCGGCGCATCGTGGCCGCGACCGCCGCCGCTGTCGACCCCGACGCCGAATGGCGGGTGCAGGTCGAGCAGGCCGTCACCGCCTGGAGCGACGCGGGGCTGCGCGAGCCGGCGCTCGTGCGCAGCTGGATCCGCGAGCTCGGCGGCCTCGGCGAGGCCGGCCGCGACCTCCAGCGCGAACTCCTGGAGTCCTTCGTCGAGCTGGTGCACGTGCTCATGGACACCCCGCAGGCGCGGGCCGCCGGCATCACAGTGCCCCCGCGGCCGATGCTCGTGGTGCTGCTGGGCGGCCTGCGCGAACTGCTCGCCACCTCCTACGAGGACGGCGTGCCCTCCGAGGTGGTCGCCGCGACCGCCACCCGCGCCACCATCGCGCTGCTCGATCCCGGCGTCGATCCCGGCGTCGATGCCGGCACCGAGGCCGGTCCGTGAACGTCGACCGCCGGGCGGGCGACCGGCGGACGTCGGTTCGTCGACGATCCCCGACATCCCGCGTCCTGCCGGGCGTGTCGGCCCTCCGGGCGGCCTAGCCTCGGGCCGGTGATCGCCCGCCTCCGGTCCGACCGCGCCCTCGGGGCGCTCCTGCTCGTCACGGCCGGTGTGGCCGCCGTCGCCGCATGGCGCTGGAACTGGTTCCTCGATCTGCAGGTCTATCGCATGGGCGGGTCGGCGCTGACCGACGGCCGGCTCTACACCGCCCGGTACCCCATCGCCGACCTCCCTTTCACCTACCCGCCCTTCGCGGCGCTGGTGATGACGCCGCTGGCGGTGCTGCCCTGGCCGCTCGCCGCGGGCCTGTGGGCGGCGGTGAGCGCGCTCGCGCTGGCGATCGTGGTCGAGGTGGTGCGGGAGCGGTGCGCGCCGGCCGAGGGATGGCTGCGCCGGACGCCGCTGTGGGTGCTGGTCGCGGCGATGGTGCCGCTCCAGCCGGTCTGGTCGACCTTCTCCTTCGGCCAGATCAACCTCGTGCTCATGGCGCTGGTGGTTCTCGACGTGCTCGGCCCCCAGCGCCGCTGGTCGGGGGTGCTCGTCGGGGTCGCGGCCGGCATCAAGCTCACCCCGCTCTTCCTCATCGCGTTCCTGGTGGTGATCGGCCGGCGGCGCCCGGCCGTGATCGCGGCCCTCTCCGCGGCGGGCACCGTGCTCGGCGCGACCGTGCTCCTTCCGCGCCAGTCCTGGGACTACTGGACCGTCGTCCTGTTCGATCCGGGACGCATCGGCGCACCCGAGTACGCAGGCAACCAGTCGCTGGCGGGTCTGCTGCCGCGCCTGCTCGGCCACGATGCGCCGTCCTCGCTGTGGTTGGCGGTCGCGGCGCCGATCGGCGTGATCGCCCTGCTGATGGCCCGGCGCGTGTGGCGGCAGGGGGACGGCGGGGACGGCCTCGCGCAGGTGCTGGGGCTGTGCGTCGCCGCGATCGGGATGCTGCTGTGCTCTCCGATCAGCTGGGACCACCACTGGGTCTGGCTGGTCCCGGTGCTGCTCGGACTGCTCGCGGGCGGCGAGCGGCGCCGGCTCGTGACGGCGGCCGTCCTGATCGCGGTGCTGGCCTCGCGTGCGATCTGGTGGGCGCCGTTCCGTGACGGCAGGGAGTTCGCCTGGACCCCATGGGACCAGGTGTCGGGCAACGCCTACGTGTGGGCGGGGCTCGTCGTCCTGGCGGTCGCCGCGGTTCAGACGAGCGGCCGCTCGAGCAGCTCGGCGACCCAGCGCGCGGCGGAGTCGAGCAGGTCGAGCGGGTCGCCGCCGTCGTCCATGCGGTCGCAGGCCAGCTGACGCGTGGCGTAGACGCACGCGAGGTAGGCGTCGACCGGCACCGCCTCGGCGCCCGGCCACCACTCGTCGCGGCGCTGCTTGATGACCACCGCCATCGCCGTGAGCGCGGCGCGCCGCCGTTCGCGGGCGGGCCGGCCCAGGGCGTCCATCTCGACCTGGAACGCCCGGCCGACGACCGGGTCGTCGCTGAGCGTGCCGAGGTAGGCGCCGATGACGTCGCGCACGAGCCGCTGCCAGTCGGTGCGCTCGGCGATCGCGGCGACCATGCGGTCGGTGAGCACGGCGATGAAGCGGTCGTAGGCGGCGTGGAAGCAGGCGTCCTTGTCCTCGAAGCAGGCGTAGAAGGACGCGCGGGAGACCGCGGCGTGGGCGCTGATCTCGCGGACGCCGACCGCGCGGGCGCCCTGGTCGGCCACCAGTTCGGTGGCCGCGATCATGAGCCGCTCGCGCTGGCGTTCCAACGCCTCCTCGCGGTCGACCGCGTGCCGACCCCGGGGCAGCGGTTCGGGCGTGGTGAAGAAGACGCCCTCGCGGATGCGGTCCATGGGGTCATCCTCCCGGTCGGGTGGTCGTGGGTCGCGGCGCCGGTCCAGACCGCAGGAACTCCAACGTAACAAATGTTTCTGTCGTGTGTGACGATGGCCACATGTCCGTGCTCCCCTCGTCCACCTCCCGCCTCGGCGCTCGCGCCCTCATCGCGGGCGCGGCCGTCCTCGCGCTGCTCGTCCCCGGCGTCCACCCCGCCGCCGCCGAACGGCCGAGCCCGATCGCGCGGCTGACGGCGGCGCCCACCCAGGTGAAGCCGACGACCCCGCCGCGCCCGCGTCGCCAGGACCTGCTGCCGAGCAACCGCGAGATCTTCTCCACCGTGCGCGACCTCGTCGGGTTCGCCCCGCGCATCACCGGCAGCCCCGGCGGACGCCGGACGGCGGCCTACGTGGCCGATCGCTTCCGGCGGGCCGGGCTCAGCGACGTCCACTACGAGAAGGCCCCGGCCTACTGGTGGCGCAGTTCGGACGCCGACCTGCGCATCGACGGCAAGCGGATCCCCGCGACGCCGATCCGGCACTCCCTCATCGCCGGGTTCGACAAGGAGAGCCACCGCACCCTCGGCCCGAAGGGGCTCACGGCCCCCATCGTCGACATCGGGGCGACGCTGCCCAACGCCACCGACGTCGAGGGCAAGATCGTCGTCTTCGACCTGAAGTTCCTCATGCCGCTGGCGGTGGTCGCCCTCGCCTCGGAGTTCCTGTGGGACCCCGACGGCCAGCTCCTCGACCCCGAGGCGCTGCTCGGTGCGAACCCCTACATGACCAACTACGGCACCGTCATGCCGCAGATCATCGCGGGCGGCGCGGTGGGCGCGATCGGGGTGCTCTCGGACTACTTCGAGTCCGACGACTACCACAACGAGTCCTACCGCCAGGTCGAGATGAAGCTCCCCGGGTTCTGGGTCAGCCCGGCCACCGGCGCGAAGCTGCGCGCCTCACTCGCCTCGGACTCCCAGGCGACGATGCACCTGACCACCGACCGCACCCGCGTCGTCGGTCGCACCGTCGTCGGTCTCCTGCCGGGACGCACGAAGGACACGATCATGGTGCAGTCGCACCACGACTCCCAGGGTCCCGGTGCCGTCGAGGACGGCACCGGTGCCTCGGAGGTGATCGCGCTGGCCGACTATTACGGGGCGTTGGCCCGCACACCGGGCTACGAGAAGCCCGAGAAGACGCTGATGTTCGCGACCTTCGACACCCACTTCACGGGCTATCAGAACCACGGCGCGTTCGCCCGCAAGTACGTGCTCGCCGACGACCCGCCGCTGCACATCGTCGCCAACGCCACCATCGAGCACATCGGGTTGCAGGCCAAGAGGAACGCCGACGGCTCCCTGCGGGTGCTCGATCGGCCCGAGCCCTCCGGCATCTTCGAGAACCTGGGCCTCGGCCTCAAGGCGGTGATGGCCGGCGGGCTGGTGCAGAACGACATCCGCGGCACCGCCCTGCTCGACGCCGTCCCGATGCAGACCTCGGTGGGCGTGCCGACCGACGCCAACTGGGCCGTGCTCTCCCAGATCCCGACCGCGAGCATGATCTCCGGGCCCGCCTACATGTACGACGACGCCGACACTCTCGACAAGGTCGACGTCGACCGGCTGGCGCCCGTGGCGCGGCTGTTCGTGCAGATCGTCGATGCGATGCAGGCGACGCCGAGCGACCTCATCGGCATCGTGCCGCCGCCGGTCGCCGACGTCATCCGGCAGATCCTCGTGCTGCTCCTCTTCGGAGGCGCGTGACGTGGCGGGCCGGCTGCGGCGGGGGATCCGGATGCTGGGGAGCGTCGGGTTCCGCTGCTCGATCGCGGTGCTGCTGATCCTCCTCTCGATCACCGGCACCGTGCCCGAGCCCCTCGCGTCCCCGGCCCACCACCGCAAGGCCGGCCCCGGGACGACGGTCCGCGTCAGCGCGGCGCGGTCGGACGCCGTCGTCCCGGCGGCCGGTCGGGCGGAGGTCATCACCTACCGGATGCGCTCGGTGAGCGGCCGCGTCGTCGCGGCGACCGGTCTGATGCTGCTGCCGCGCACGGCTGCGCCGGTGGGCGGCTGGCCGTTCGTGGTCTACAACCACGTGACGACCGGCGCTGCCGACAGCTGCGCGCCCAGCCGCGTGCGCCCCACGAGCGAGGCGCACGAGCTGATGACGCGCGGCGACGCGATCGCCACCCGCCTGCTCGACGCCGGTGTCGCCGTGTTGCGGCCTGACTTCGAGGGCATCGGCGCGCCGGGCCCGCACCCCTATCTCATCGGTCGCTCCCTGGCCCGCTCGGTCGTCGACCTCGTCTCGGCTGCGCGTCGGGCCGAGCCCCGGCTGGGTCGCGACTGGGTGGTCGCCGGCCATTCCGAGGGCGGTGTCGGCGCCTTGTGGACGGCGTCCGCCGGCCAGGCCCTCCCCACGGGCACGCACCTGCGGGGTGCGGTGGCCTTCACGCCGGTCACCCGCACCGCCGACGAGCTCGAACTGCTGCGCCACGTGCCGACGGCGGCGGGCGGGATCGGCGGCCTCTCGGCGATCGCCGCGCTCATCATCGGCGGCGCGGCCACCGTCGACCCGGCGCTGGCCCGCTCGTTGCGGCGCGGTGCCCTCAGCCCCGAGGCGGTGCGCCTGCTGCCGCACCTGGAGACGCGCTGCCTGCCCGGCCTCGGGGCGAGCGACTCCTGGGGCGGCCTGGCCCCCGCCGACATCCCCGGCCCCGACGGCGACCGGTTCGTCAGCCGCCTCGAGGCCGTCATGCGCGCCAACGACCCGGCAGCCGTGACCCTGCGCGCCGGCCTCCCGATCCGCATCGACGCCGGCATCCTCGACGCCGTCGCCCCGTTGCCGTTCACCGAGGCGCTGGTCGCGGGCTATCGCGCGCAGGGCGCCGACGTCACCTACGAGCGGTGGCTCGGCGGACACCCCGAGGTCGTCAAGGACGGCTACGCAGCCGGGCCGGCTGTCGCGTGGATGCTGGACCGGCTCGGCGTCGAGGTCAGCTGAAGGCCATGCCGGCGCGACTGATCAGCAGGGCGAGGTGTCGGCGGAGGAGGGGGAGCATGACCGTCTTGTGCACGCTCGGCCGCGCTCCGAAACCCGGCCCTCACCGACGGGTGAGGTCGTGTCGGTGATCAGCGCAGGAGGGCCGCGACGCCCGCGACGATCCCCGCCCAGACCGCGACGTTGACCGAGACCCCGGCGATGGCCAGGCTCAGTCGGCCCACGTCGAGGCCGCTCTCCGAGCCTGCGTCGTCACCTGCGTCGGGGGAGGAGGCGCGGTGACGCGCAGCGTGGTCGGAGGGCTGGGGGAGGACGTCTGTCCACGGTGACAGCATGCTCGGTCAACGCGCCGCGCCGGTCGCTGTTCCGGTCCGGAGGCGGGGGTCTAGCGCAGGCGAATCCCACACCATCCGATCCCGGCACGGCTCCGAACGGCGCCGTGCGGAGGCTCGTCCGTCGCTCGTCCGTCGCTCGTCCGTCGCCCCGCCGTCGTGCCGAAGGAGCCGGGCGTCGCCTCGGAGTCAGCCGGTCAGGACAGCGCGCCCGCGGCGAGCAGTCCGGAGAGGACGACGGCGAGCGCGAGGCGGTAGCCGATGAAGACGGTGAAGCGGTGGTGGGCGACGAACCGCAGCAGCCAGGCGATCACGCCGTAGGCGACGACGAAGGAGACGAGGGTCCCGACCAGGATCGAGCTGATCGGGATGTCGCCGCCGACGGCGTCCTTGAGCTCGTAGAGACCGGCGCCGGTGAGCGCGGGGATCGAGAGGAAGAACGAGACCCGGGTGGCCGCCACGCGGTCGAGCCCGCGCAGCAGGCCGGTGGAGATCGAGGCACCCGAACGGGAGAAGCCCGGGAAGAGCAGCGCGAGGATCTGGCTGGTGCCGATGACCATGCTGTCGGCGAACGTCACCTGGCCCTCGCTGCGGGCGACGCGGCCCGATGCGGCGTCGGCCCGCTCGGCCCACCACATGTACGCCGAGCCCGCGACCAGGGAGGCGACGACCACCCACAGCCCGGCCAGGGGGCCGTCGATCAGCGGCTTGGCGGCCAGGCCGACGACCACGATCGGCACGGTCGCGGCGATCACCCACCACGCGAAGCGGTAGTCGTGGTCGTCGCGGTGCTCGGCGTGGGCGAGGCCGCGGAACCAGGCGCCGACGATGCGGGCGATGTCGCGCAGGAAGTAGACGAGGACGGCGGCGATCGCACCCACCTGGATCACCGCGGTGAAGGCCACCACCGCGGTGTCGTCGGTCTGCAGGCCCAGGATCGACTCCGCGATCTTGAGGTGGGCGGTGGAGGACACGGGGAGGAACTCGGTGAGCCCCTCGACCACGCCGAGCAGCGCCGCGGCGCCGATACCGATCGTCATGGGTCAGCAGGATGCCGCACCGGACCTGACTCCCACCTGACCGGCCGGCCCGGCCGGCCCGCGGCCGTCACGTGCTGATCGGGCTCCTCGGGACGAACGGCGAGATCGTGTCGGCCACGGCCACGATCGCCATGCCCAGCAGCACCCCGCCGACGACGTCGCTGGGGTAGTGGACGCCGAGGAAGAGCCGGTCGGCGGCCACGAGCGCCGTCCACGCGAGGGCGAGCACCCGCACGGCCGCCTGCCCGAGGCGGGCACGGCGTCCGGCGTGTTCCAGGCCGTTCGTGGCGACCCAGGCGATGCCGAGCAGCATGCCGGCGGCGGCCGCGTGACCGGAGGGGAACGACGAGGAGGCGAGCGTCGTGATCGGGTCGTCCCAGACCGGGCGCGGCCGGTCGAGCACCAGCTTGGACGCCGGCGCGATCACCGCCTCGGCGGCCACCACCGCCAGCAGCCACACCGGACGCCGGCGCTCGCCGGTGACCGCCAGGGCGAGGGCGGCCAGCGCGACCGCGATGCGGGTGACCTCGGGGCCCTGCCAGGTCGCGTCGCGCATCCAGAACCTTTCGCGGCCCGGGTCGCCGGCCGTGGCCTCGAAGGTCCACCGCACGACGCGGTGGTCGAGGTCGACCAGCCAGGCCGGCTCGAGCGCCACCAGGGCGGCGACGACGCCGAGCGCGCCCAGCAGGAAGGCCGCGTGGGCGATGGGTGGCAGCCGCCCGGGGGAGATCACCGCACCATCATCGCGGCAGCCCCGCCCCCGACCGCTGCCGCGGGGGCGTCGCTCAGCGCGGCGCCATGCGCAGGGCGCCGTCCATGCGGATGGTCTCGCCGTTGAGGTAGTCGTGCTCGATGATCGAGAGCGCCAGCTGCGCGTACTCCTCGGGCCGGGCGAGCCGCTGCGGGAACGGCACGCCGGCGGCCAGGCCGGCCCGGAACTCCTCGCTCACCGTGGCGAGCATCGGGGTCTCGACGATGCCGGGCGCGATGGTGCACACGCGGATGCCGTACTGCGCGAGGTCGCGGGCGGCCGGCAGGGTGAGTCCGACGACGCCGCCCTTGGAGGAGGCGTAGGCGGCCTGCCCGATCTGGCCGTCGAAGGCGGCGATGGAGGCGGTGTTGACCACGACGCCGCGCTGGCCGTGCTCGTCGGACTCGGTGGCCGCGATCGCCTCGGCGGCCACCGCCATCACGGTGAAGGTGCCGATGAGGTTGACCTCGATGATCTTGCGGTACAGCCCGAGGTCGTGGACGCCCTTCTTGCCCAGCACGCGGGCCGAGGGGCCGATGCCCGCGCAGTTGACGACCGTGCGCAGCACGCCCTGCTCGGTCGCGACGGCGACGGCGCGGCGCACGTCGTCCTCGGAGGTGACGTCGGCGGCGACGTAGGTGACGCCGTCGAGCGCTGGCGCGGCGGAGGTGTCGAGGTCGATGCCGACGACGTGGGCGCCGCGCGCGGCCAAGGCGGCGGCGGTGGCGTTGCCCAGACCGGAGGCGGCGCCGGTGACGATCGCGACGGTGTCCTGCAGCTGCATGGGGGTGTCCTCTGTCCTGCGTGGGGTGGGTGGGGGTTGAGGGATGGGTCGCGGCTCAGCCGCGGGCGAGGTCGCGGCTGATGACCAGGCGCTGGATCTGGTTGGTGCCCTCGAAGATCTGCATCACCTTGGTCTCGCGCATGAACCGCTCGACCGGGAAGTCCTTGGTGTAGCCCGCGCCGCCGAGCACCTGGACGGCGTCCGTGGTGACCTTCATGGCGTTGTCGGTGGCGACCATCTTGGCGATGGAGGCCTCGCGGGAGAACCGGCGGCCGGCGTCCTTGAGGCGGGCGGCGTGCAGGTAGGTGGAGCGGGCGCTGGAGACCGCGGCCTCCATGTCGGCGAGCAGGAACGCCAGGCCCTGGTGCTCGATGACCGGCTTGCCGAACGCCTCGCGCTCCTTGGCGTAGGCCAGCGCGACGTCGAGGGCGCCCTGGGCGACGCCGACCGCGACGGCGGCGATGCCGAGTCGCCCGGAGTCGAGCCCGGCCAGCGCGATCGAGAGCCCCTCGCCCTCGGCGCCGAGGCGGCGCTCGGCCGGGATGCGGACGTCCTCGAAGATGACCGACGCGGTGGTCGAGCTCATCAGGCCCATCTTGTCCTCGGGCTTGGCCGCCGAGAGGCCGGGGCTGTCGGCCGGCACGAGGAAGCAGGTGATGCCCTGGTCGGCGCCGTCGGCGCCCACGAGCCGGGCCATCACCTTGTAGTAGTCGGCCTCGCCGCCGTGGGTGACCCACGCCTTGGTGCCGTTGAGCACGTAGTCGTCGCCGTCGCGGACGGCGCGGGTGCGCATCGCGGCGGGGTCGGAGCCGGCGTGCGCCTCGGAGAGGCAGTAGGCGCCGAGCAGGTCGCCGCCGAGCATCTCGGGCAGCCAGCGCTGCTTCTGCTCCTCGGTGCCGCGCTCGAAGAGCCCGAAGCAGCTGAGCGCGTGCACGCTCACCCCGACGCCGACCGCGGCCCATCCGGCCGCGATCTCCTCGAGCACCTGGAGGTAGACCTCGTAGCTCTGGCCGCCGCCGCCGAGCTCCTCGGGGTAGGGCAGGCCGAGCAGGCCGGCCTCGCCGAGCACGCGGTAGGTCTCGCGCGGGAAGGTGTGGTCGCGCTCGGCCGCGTCGACGTGGGGGCGCAGCTCCTTCTCGACCAGGGTGCGGGTGAGCTCGATGAGGTCGGCGGACTCCTCGGTGGGCATCAGGCGGCTCACGGGCATGGGGCACTCCTCGCTGGGACATCGTCGGGGTACGGCTAACTGTACTCACGTGCGCTCAGAAGTACAGATAGGTAGGGTGGCGTCATGCCCGTCAGCTCCGGACCCACCCGCCGCGGGGCCGCCCGCCGCGCCGAGCTGCTCGACGGGCTCATCGAGGTGATGCTCCGCGAGGGGTTTGCCGGACTCAGCCTCGACGACCTCGCGGCCCGCCTCCAGTGCTCGAAGTCGACGCTCTACGCCGTCGCCGCCAGCAAGGAGCAGCTGATCGCGGCCGCCGTCCGGGAGTTCTTCCGCCGCGCCACCGAGCGGGTCGAGGCGCGGGCCGCCGCCGAGCCCGACGCCACCGAGCGCATCCGCGCCTACCTCGACGCCATCGCCGCCGAGCTCGCCCCGGCCACCCCCACCTTCCTCGCCGACGTCGACGCGTTCGCTCCCACCCGCGAGATCTACGACCGCAACACCAGCGCCGCGGCGGCCCGCGTGGCCGACCTCGTCGCCGCCGCCGCGCGTCCCGGGCGCCCCGTCGACGCCGCCTTCGTCGGCGCCGTCGCTGCCGCAGTCATGCCCGCCATCCAGCACGGCCGCCTCGGCTGGGGCGCGCCCCACGACCACGCCGCCGCCTACTCCGCCCTGGCCGACCTCATCCTCGCCGGTCTCGTCGGGGCGCCGCGACGATGACCGCCGACGCGACCGCGAGCGGGGGAGGCCTCGGCGTCCTGGACGACGTCGTCACCCTGCTGCGCGCCGAGGGACACGAGGTCGTCGTCCGCGCCGACCCGCGCGTCCTGCACGGCGATCCGCCCAGAGGCCGGGTGCGCGGCGGCGTCGGGCGCGGTGCCCTCGAGGCGCTGTGCGATCTCGGCCCGCGGCTGGCGTGGACCTCCGACGGCCGCGGGTGGAGCCTCATCGACCGGCTGACCCGCGCCTCCCTCGACCTCGGTCGGGCCCCGGACGACGACGCGCCGCTGACGCCGCCGGCCTCGCGTCCGGCGGTCGGCTGGCATCCCGACGCCGCGTGGGAGGGGTGGCGCGGCGGCCCTGCGCTCGAGCTCGAGCGGCTCGCCGCGCCGGGCTGGCGGCTGCCGCCCGTCGGCGGGGGAGCCGGCGCCCAGCCGGCCTTCCATCTCGGACACCGCCGCGTCCGCTTCGCCGCAGACGTCACGGCCGAGGAGGGGCTCGCCCTCCTGCTCGCCTCCCTGCGGGGTCTGCTGGAGGCCGACCCCTCCGGTGTCCCGCTCGACCAGTTGCCCGAGCTGGTGCCCGAGCTGGTGCCCGAGCAGGTGCGCGCCGCGGTGCAGCCGCCGTGGTGGACGCCGTCGGCGCGGGCCGCCCGCGCCGGGCTCGCCGACCTGCGCGGCCGCGCGCTGCGCCACGCCGCGTGGCGGCAGCGCTGGGCGCCGGAGGAGATCGCCCGGCACCTCGATCCCGATCGGCGGATCTGGGAGTTCCTCGGTGCCCGGGTCGTCGGGGCGAACGAGCTCGACCTCGCCTGGACCACCCCGTGGCCCGGAGGGCCGCTCGACCTCGTCGTGTGGTTGCTCGACGCCGTGGGTGCCACCGGCTGCGAGGGGCAGGCCGCTCCGCTCGATCCGGTCGCGGAGGATTAGGCCCGGGTCGACGGGGAACGAGGCCCCCATGCGCCCCACCGACTGGCACGAGGTCTTCGGCTTCGACGATCCGACGCCCGGCGATCCCTGGGTGATCCGCAGCGCCGCGTACCGCTTCCGCCAGGTCGGCGAGCGCGCAGCCTCCGCCGAGGGCACCCTGCGTGGCCTCCTCGGCGACCAGGCGATCACCACCTGGATCGGCGAGGCCGGCGAGACGTTCCGCACCCACTCCAGCGACCTGCCGCACCAGCTGCGCCAGGTCGGCGACTCCTACCGCCTCGGCGCCGAGGCTCTCGACTGGTGGGCCGACCGGCTCGAGGAGCATCAGCGCGTCGCCGACCACCAGTTGGTGCTCGGTCGTGAGGCCCGCGACGCCGTCGCGGCGGCCCATGCGCGGCTGGCCGACGCCGACGGCGCCGTGACCACCGCCGCCCTCGCGCCGGCGTTGGCGGCGAGCACCGTGCCGTCGGCGGACGACGTCGCGACCGCCCGCGATCAGCTCCGCTCGGCACAGGACGCCCAGCGCCGCGCCGCGGCCCTCGTCGACGACGCCGAGGCGCGCCTGAGGGCCGCCCGCATGCTGGCCGCCGACGCGGGGGAGGCGCGACGCCGCGACGCCGCGACGACCGCCCGGCGCATCCACGAGGCGGCCGACGCGGGCATCGCGCCCCGCTCGCGCTGGGAGAAGTTCAAGGACGGCGCCGCGAAGGTCTGGCATGCGGTCGTCGCCGTCTGCAAGGTCGTGGTGGCGGTGCTCGCGATCGTGGTGCTCATCATCGGCGGCCCGCTCGCCTGGGTCCTCCTGGCGGCCTCGCTGGTGCTCCTGGCCGATGCGCTCATCCGCTACGCGCAGGGCGAGGGCAGCCTGCTCGACGTCGGGCTGGCGCTGCTCGGATGCATCCCCGGCACCCGTGGCCTCACGACGCTCGGGGAGCTGAGCGCGGCCATGCGCGCCGGTGGAGCCCTCGGCGCTCTCAGTCACGTCGCAGGCGCCGGGAAGAACGCGGTGGTGGCGCTCGCCGCCACCGCGCAGGCGCTGCGCCGTGGTCTGGTGCCGGGGCTGAAGGCGGCCGCCGTCGTCCTGGGTGGGGAGCGCGCGCTCGCGTTCCCTCAGCTGCGCACCACGCTGGTCGAGGCGATGCGCGCCCTCGTCAGCGTCGACCACCAGTTCAGCGGAGTCGCGGCGAAGGCGCGCGCATTCCAGGGGGCCGACTCCTTCCCGGGCAGGGACGTCTTCTCCAACGTCGTCATCGACGCAGGGCAGCGCCTGGAGATGGGGTACCCCGGCGTCAGCGGCTTCGCCGCCCCCGCCGGCAACGCCGCCGCGCACGGTCACTCGGCGAGCGGGGTCTGGGAGGGGCTCCAGGTCGGACCCAACGTCTACGACTACCGGCCCTCGGTCATCACGCTGCAGGTCGAGCGCCCGATCCCCGCGGCCGGGGGGACGACGCTCGCGAACCCGCAGTACGGGGCCGGCGGCACCTACCAGTACTACATCGACCTGCCGAAGGTGATGAACAGCGGTGCGGTCTCGGTGGTGGGCACCCACGGCGATGTGCACCTCCTCACCGGGAATGCCGGCGACATCGAGGGCGTCACCTCGGCGCTGGAGCAGCTGCACACCAATGGCCACCTCCACCTGACCCCGCTCCACGACGCGGGCCACCCGGCACCCGGCATCACCTACCAGGACGAGGTCCGCTACCACCCCGATCAGTTCGCCGCTCCCGATCTCGCCGAGATCGCGATCGGCCGCGACCTCCAGCAGAGTGCACCGCTGGTGCTCGGGGTCGTCCGCGGCGCGGGCCTCGTGGGGGTGGAGACGCGATGAGCGCCGACGACGGCGCGCGGCCGGTCTTCGCGACCCGCTGGGACTTCCTGTTCGGTCGGGTGCTCATCGGCGTCGACCCGGCCACCGCGCAGTTCCACGCGGTGCGTTCGGCGGCAGGCGACCCTCTGCTGGCGATGTACACGAGCGAGGCCTCGGTGGCGGCCGCCGCCATTCCCGAGCGGTTCCGCATCGTCCAGACCGATGTCGCCGGTCGGCTGCTCGAGTTGCCGGAGGGGGTCGGGGTCGCGGTCGATCCCGACACGCCCGGCGGCATGATCGTCGAGCCGGCCTATGCCGCGCAGTTGAAGCCGCTCGCCGCACCGTTCCCGCCCGGCACCCGCTCGGACTTCAAGAACTGGCCGCTGTTCCCCCGCGACCTCGCCACGGCGATCGCCGCGGCTGGACGTTCGTACGCGTTCCTCGATGCCGTCTGGGGGCTGGTCTACACGATCGACGACAGCCCGCCGATCGGTCTGCTGGTCTTCCGCACCACGGCGCCGGAGCCGGAGGCGCGCGACTCGGTCGTCGATGCCCTCGACCGCGCGCTCGCCCAGACCGTCGGCCGGGTCACCGACCTCGGGTTCCCGCTCGTGCGCATCGTCGACCTCGCCGATCTCGCCGCCCCGGTGCGCGAGGCGATCGAGGGGGAACCACCGGTCTACCGGGCCGGGTGAGACCGGCGCCGCAGCGCCGTCCTCAGCGCGACAGCTGCCCGTCGTCCACGCGGACGACGGTGCCGGTGACGCACTCCGAGGCCGGGGAGACCAGGTAGAGCAGGGTCGAGTCGAGCTGCTCGGGCAGGCCGATGCGCTGGCGCGGGAAGGCGCCCGACGGGTCGCCGATGCGGGCGATCATGCCGTCGGTCATCTCCGAGGCGAACACGCCGGGGGCGATGGCGTTGACGTTGATGCGGTGCGCCGACCACTCCACGGCGAGCGCCTCGGTCATCCGGTTCACCGCTGCCTTCGCGGTGGAGTAGAGCGCGGCCGCACCGCCGGTGTAGACGAAGGCGGCCATCGAGGAGATGTTGACGATGCGGCCGGGCCGTCCGGCCTCGATGAGCTTCGCCGCGACACCGGTGGAGAGCAGCCACGGCCCACGCACGTTGGTGTCGAGCACCGTGTCGACGACCTCCAGCGGCATCCGGTGCGCGCGGCGGGCGTCGGGGATGCCCGCGTTGTTGACGAGGATCCCCGGGACGCCGACGCCGCCGGCGCACTCCTCGATCGCCGCGGTGATCGAGGCGGCGTCGGTGACGTCGAGGGCCACCGCGCTCGCGCGGCCGCCGGCGTCCTCGATGCGGCCGACGAGCTCGGCGAGGCGGTCGGTGCGCCGCGCCGCGGCCACCACGTGGGCGCCGTGCGCGGCCAGGAGCTCGGCGAACCGGGCGCCGAGTCCGGAGCTCGCACCGGTGACGAGGGCGATCTCGCCGGCGAGCAGGGTGGGGTCGGGCTGAGCGGTCATGCGGGCCACCCTGCCGCATCGCGCGCGCCGGCGTGGCCGACGCGACATGTCAGGATGCCGTCAAGATCGACCGGACGGCGTCCGCGTGCCGCCTAGGGTCGCGAACCGTGACCACCCCGCGCCCTGCCTCCGACACGCTGCGTCTCGCGGTCGTCGTCGGTGCCCTCGGTGTCGTCTTCGGCGACATCGGCACGAGTCCGATCTACACCCTCCAGACGGTGTTCAACCCCGACGACCCGCACCCGGTGCCGGTCTCCTCCGAGAACGTCTACGGCGTCGTGTCGCTGATCTTCTGGTCGGTGATGGCGATCGTGACGATCACCTACGTGCTGCTGGCGATGCGGGTCTCCAACGACGGCGAGGGCGGCATCATGGCCCTCATCACGCTGCTGCGGCGGTGGGCGAACTCCGGCCGGGCGGCGGGCCGGGTGACCGTCGGCCTCGCCGCGCTCGGCGTGTTCGGTGCGGCGCTCTTCCTCGGCGACAGCATGATCACCCCCGCCATCTCGGTGCTCTCGGCCGTCGAGGGGCTCAAGGTCGTCGACCCCGGTCTGGAGAGCTGGGTCGTGCCTATCACGGCCGTCATCATCGTGCTGCTCTTCGCCGCGCAGCGGTTCGGGACGGCGGCCGTCGGCCGGCTGTTCGGGCCGGTCATGATCGGCTGGTTCGTCGCGATCGGCGCCTGCGGGATCTACGGGATCGTGCGGGAGCCGGCCATCCTGCGCGCGCTCTCGCCGACCTACGCCGTCGGCTTCCTGGCCGGTCACTTCGACCTCGCGTTCTTCGCCCTGGCCGCGATCGTGCTCTCGGTGACCGGCGCCGAGGCGCTCTACGCCGACATGGGGCACTTCGGACGGCGTCCGCTCTCGCTGGGCTGGATCGCCCTGGTCTTCCCCGCCTGCGCGCTCAGCTACCTCGGGCAGGGGGCGCTGGTGCTCGACGACCCGACCACGATCCGGGCGCCGTTCTTCCTGCTGACGCCCGGCTGGGCGCAGATCCCGTTGGTCGTGCTGGCCACCGCCGCCACCGTGATCGCCTCGCAGGCCGTCATCACCGGCGCGTTCTCGGTGGCGGCCCAGGCCGCGCGGCTCGGGTACCTGCCGCGGCTGCGGGTGCTGCACACCTCGGAGGACTCCCACGGCCAGATCTACGTGCCGTGGATCAACTGGCTGCTCTTCGTCTCCGTGCTGACGCTGGTCCTCGCCTTCCGCAGCAGCGCGTCGCTGGCCTACGCGTTCGGCATGGCGGTGACCGGCACGATCCTCATCACCACGATCCTCTACTTCCACGTGGTCTCGCGGTCGAGCCGCCTGCCGGCCTGGGCGCTGTGGGCCGCGGCGTCCCCGCTGCTCGCCATCGACGTGCTCTTCCTGGCCGCCAACATGACCAAGCTCGTGCACGGCGCCTGGTTGCCGTTGCTCATCGCCGTCACGGCGTTCGTCGTGATGACCACCTGGCAGCGGGGCCGCGAGGTCGTGACCGCCCGGCGGGTCGCGATGGAGGGGCCGCTGCCGGAGTTCGTCGAGGAGGTGCTCGACCCCGCCTCGCATGTCGGGGTGATCGAGGGGACGGCGATCTTCCTCAACCGGGGCAGCGCCACC
Source organism: Nocardioides fonticola (assembly GCF_039536805.1). Classification (NCBI taxonomy): domain Bacteria; kingdom Bacillati; phylum Actinomycetota; class Actinomycetes; order Propionibacteriales; family Nocardioidaceae; genus Nocardioides; species Nocardioides fonticola. Next base: position 30,452 of record NZ_BAAAZH010000036.1, read on the forward strand.
GCACCGCTTGCGCTGCGGGCGAACGTGGCCCACAACCATGTGCGCCACCGCCAGGTCGCGATCGTGTCGGTGACCACCGAGGTGGTGCCGCGGGTGCCGGAGTCCGAGCGGGTCGTCGTCGACGACCTCGGGCACCGCGACGACGGCATCGTGCACGTGACCCTGCGCTTCGGCTATGCCGAGACCCCCGACGTCCCGCGGGCCCTCGCCCTGCTCGACGCCGAGCAGAGCGAGGGCCGGCTCGACCTGGCCGGGGCCACCTACTTCGTCTCGCGGGTCGAGCTCGTGCCCGGGGGCGAGAGTCCGCTGCCGCGCTGGCGTCAGCGGCTGTTCATCGCCACCTCGTACGTGGCGGCCGACGCCGCCGAGCACTTCGCCCTCCCGCGCGACCGCACCGTGCTGATGGGCTCCCACCTGCCGGTGTGAGTCCAGGTGTGAGCTGTCGGCAGCCGATCAGGGGACGAGCTGGATCTTGCCGACCCGGCCGGGCCGGAAGTGCGCGGCGACGGCGTCGGCGGCCTTCTCGAGCGGGAAGGTCTCCTCGACGCCGAGGGTGACCTCGCCGGACGCGACCCGCTCGACGACCTCGCGCAGCAGCGCGGTGCGGCGCTCGGGGGCCATCGCCTTGGAGACGGCCGAGCCCCAGAACCCCTTGACCGTGGCCTGCTTGAAGATCACGTCGCCCGAGGGGATGAGCATGACGCCGTCGTTCATCGCGCCGAAGGAGATGAGCGTGCCGTCGACGGCGAGGACGCCGAGGAGGTCGGCGGCGGCCTGGCCGCCCACCGAGTCGACGGCCACGGTGATCGGGGCGCCGCCGGTGATCGCCTCGACCCGGTCGCGCCAGTCGGCGCGGTCGGTGGAGACGACGCGGTCGATGCCGGCGTCCGCGAGTTCCTGCTCGCCGGCCTCGCGGCGCACGAGCGAGACGACGTTGATGCCGCGGGCGCGCGCGAACTGGACGACGAGGCGTCCGACCGCGCCGTTGGCGGCGTTCTGGATCAGCCAGCCGCCGGCCTCCAGGCCGGTGAAGTCGAGCAGCGAGACCGCGCTGAAGGGCATCGAGACGAGCTGCGCGGCGGCGCCGTCCTCGATGCTGTCGGGCACGGGCAGCAGGGCCGCGGCGGGCGCGAGCACCTGCTCGGCCCAGACGCCGAAGACGCCGCCGGCCACGACGCGCTGACCCACGCTCAGGTGGGTGACGCCCTCGCCGAGCGCCTCGACGACGCCGAGGGCCTCGGTGCCGGAGCGGGCGCCGGGCAGGTCGGGCTTGAAGCCGTAGGTGCCGCGGACGGTCCACAGGTCGTGGTTGTGGATGGTCGCGCGCACGATGCGCAGGCGCACCTGGCCGGGGCCGGGTTCACCGGCGTCCGCGACCTCGGTGACGGTGAGCACCTCGGCCGGGTCGCCGAAGGTGTCGTGGGTGAGTGCGCGCATGGCGCTCCTCCTCGTGGATCGGGATGCCCGGGATCTCCGGGCTGTGGCTCACCCCCGACTATACTGGAATGGTCGTTACAGAAAAGGAGGCGTGATGGCCCGCACCCGCACCTTCGAGACCGCCGCCGCGGTCGCCGCCGCCCGCGAGGTCTTCTGGCGCCGGGGCTACGCCGAGACCTCCGTGCCCGACCTCGAGGCGGCCACCGGTCTCGCGCGCTCCAGTCTGTACGCGGCCTTCGGCTCCAAGCGCGGCCTCTTCGACGCCGCCGTCGCCAGCTACCTCGAGGAGGTCGTGCGGCCCCGCATCGCCGCCCTCGGGGACGACGGCGAGGACGCAGTCGCACCCGACGCCCTCGACGGCTACCTCGGCGGCCTGCGGGACGCCGTCGCGGCCGGCGCCGACGACGTCCGCCTCGGCTGTCTGCTGGTCAACACCGCCGGGGCCGATCTCGTGCACGACGAGGGGGTGCGCGCCGTCATCGCCGGCTACCACCGCGAGCTGCGCGGAGCCGTCGTCCGCGGGTTGGCCGCCGCGCGACCGGAGCTCGACGACGCCGCCCGATCGGCGCTCGCCGTCGAGATCGCGGGTCTGGTCGTCTCCTCGATGGTGCTGGCCCGGGTCGACCGGGACGCCGCCGTGGAGCTGCTGGAGAGTGCCCGGGGGCGGGTGGCGGCCTGAAAGGTTCGGCGGCCGACCGCCGAAGCTTCAGCGGCCGGCCGCCGAACCTTTCGGTGGGCGTACGAAGGTTCGTACGCCGAGTGCAAGGTTCTGCCGCGGGGGCACGCCCGCGCGCCGCGCCTAGTCGAAGATCCCCAGCAGCGACTTGATCGGGATGTCGGACTCCGCCGGATGCCGCAGGCGGCGGTGGGGGTGGAGCCGGTACTCGTTGCGGCGTCCGACCTTGGCCTTGGTCACGTAGCCGGCCTCCTCGAGGTCGCGCACGATCGCCTGGGCGGCGCGCTCGGTGATGCCGACCGTGTCCGCGATGTCGCGCAGGCGCGCGCTCGGGTCCCGGCTCAGAGCCACGAGGACGTGACCGTGGTTGCTCAGGAAGGTCCACGGCCGATCGGACGTCGGTGTCAGCTCCGGCACGGACCGAGTGTAGTGCTATGGCCCACGCCACACTCACGAATCTAGACACATGAATTGCACTTCCTGTATTCATGTTCCTATGAACTCGCTCCGATCGGTCGCCGTCGCGGCTGCTTCCCTCGCCCTGCTCGGTGCCGGTGGTCTCGCAGCCACCGTCGTCCACGGACTCATCGCCGGCACCTGGCCCGACGGCGCGCGCCTGGTCGCCGCCGTCCTCGCCGTCCACGTGCTCTGCCTCGGCGCGGTGGTCGCGCGGTTCTCCGCGACCAACCTGCGCGGCCAGGCGCGCGTGCCCCGGTTCGCCGCCCTCCTCGCCCTCGCGCTCGCCGCCCTCGTGGCGATGGCCGCCTCGCCGACCCTCGTCGGCTTCGCGGCCGGCTGGACCCTCAGCGGTCTCGCCATCGCGGGTCTGGTGCACCACGTCGGCACCCCGCTCTCCCGCGACGCCGCCCGCCGCGTCGTCGCCTCCCTCGCGATCGGCGACGTCGGCCTGTGGCTCCTCGCGCTCGGCGGCGACGCCCTGCCCGAGCCGGTCGCGGTGCTCGCCCTCGTCGCGGCCGTCGTCAGCCGCGGCGCCCTGGTGCCGCTGGGCGAATGGCTGCCCGAGACCGCCGAGGCGCCGTCCCCGGTCTCCGCACTGCTGCACGCCGGCGTGGTCAACGGGGGCGTCCTGCTCCTCCTGCTCCACGGCGACGTCCTCCCGGGTGCCGCAGCCCCCGCCCTGACCGTCATCGGCGGCCTCACCGTGCTCGCCGCGGTGCTCGCCCAGCAGGGCCGCACCGACGTCAAGGGCCGCCTCGCCGCCTCCACCAGCGCCCAGATGGGCCTGGCGACCGTGCAGGCCGCGATCGGCCTGCCCGCCACCGCGTTCGTGCACGTGATCGCGCACGCCTGGTGGAAGGCCTGGCTCTTCCTCGGCGCCGGCGGCGCGGTCACCCGCGCCCGGGAGACCCCGCAGGTCGCCGCCCTCCCGACCGGACGCCGCATCGTCGTCGCGGTCGCCGCCCTCGCCGCGGCCGTCGCCACCGGGTTCGCCCTGCCGCACCACCTGCCGGTGACCGTGCTGGCCGTGCCGGCGGTGCTCGTCGGCGCCGTCGCCGCGGCGTCCCTCCAGGCGGGCCTGGCCGCTCAGCGGTCGGGTGCCGGCTGGAGCCGCCCGCTGGCCGCGTTGGTCGCGGTCGTCGCCTTCGCCGGCATCGTGCTGGCCTCCGAGCACCTGCTCGAGTCGACCTTCGAGGGGGCCCTCGGCGAGCCCGACGGCCTGCTCGGCGGGCTCGCCCTCGTCGTGCTCGCCCTCGCGGCGCTGGCCGGCTCGGCCCGGATCGTCGACGCCGCCGCCCTCGACGGCCTGCGGGCCCGGCTGGCGCTGCCCGGCTGGAGCGTGCGGACCCGGCGCAGCCGGCTGGCCGAGCGCATCGCCGACTCCTCCACCAGCGAGGACTACCGCGCCGAGGGCGGTGCCGACCGGGTGCGCCTGGCCGTGCGCATCGCCTCCTCGACCATCGCGCCGAACTGGCCGCTGCGGTTCGCCATCTCGGTCTCCCCGCAGGACGGCCTCGAGCGCTTCGACGTCGACACCGCCGAGGAGATGCTCGACCGCTTCCACCGCCGCGACCCGCGCGCGCTGCTGCGTCGCCTCCTCGTGCTGCACGCGGACGGCGTGCTGAGCGACGTCCACCTGCGCCGCGCGCTGGCCGACCTCGACGCCGACCACCGGCTGCCCACCGCCTGGCACGGCCTACCGCCCGAGGACGTCGTCACCTACGCCCGCGCCCTGGTCGAGACCGCGCCTGCCGCGGCGTCCACGGTCCGCGGCCGCACCGCCGACCTCGTGCAGGCCGCCCACTGGTGCGCCCAGGCCTGGGGCCGCACCGACGCCCGCGGCATCGAGGCCGACCCCTGGCGCCACTGGCTCCAGGCCGCCCGGCGGCCCGGTGCCGACCTGGTGCTCGGGGTGCGGGGCATCCGCGCCGCCGCCACCGCGCTGCCCGAGGACCCGATGCTCGCCCTCGCGCTGCTGCACGCCGAGGCGCGGCGCCGGGCCGAGGCGGCCGGCGAGGGTCCGCTCGACCTGTTCGCCCACCTCGCGGGTCTGCTCGCGAGCCTGCCCGGCTGGGCCGCCCACGCCCGCTGGCGCGTCGAGCACGGCGGCAGCCCCGACGCCGTCGTCCAGCTGTGCGCGCTGCTCGCCGCCCACGAGCTGCTGCTGACCCCCGAGGACGCCCCGCACGCCACCCGGCCCGCCGTCCTCGAGGAGGGTGCCGGCGAGGCGCGCCGCCTGCTCGCGGTGTTCCAGCGAGCCCTCGACCTCGTGGTGCAGGAGCGGCTGCTCGCGGCCGCCCCGCGCCCCACGACCGGGGTGGAGGACCGCTCCGCGGTGGTGCACAGCCTGTGGTGCCTCGACGCCCGCTCGGCGCCGCTGCGCCGGCACCTGGAGTCGCTGCCCGGTCCGCGGCGCCACCGCACCCACGGTGTGGCCGGCTTCTTCGGCATCGCCGTCGAGGCGGCCGACCCCGACGGCACCCGGGTCGCCCGCGCGCCGGGTCTGCTCGACCCCGACCTGACCTTCCGTGCCGCGGCCGTCGCCCCCAGCGCCGGCTGGAGCGCCACCGCCGCGGGTCGGGACCCGCTGGCCGCGCTCGGGTACGCCGAGGTCGGCGGCCTGATCGCCGCAGGCACCGCGTTCGTCGAGGCCGCCCGCCGGGTGCTGCGTCGCCCGGCCCGGCCGCGCCCGGCCGACTGGCTGCCCGACATCGACACCGCCCAGGTGTGCGACACCCACGGCGTCCCGATCACGCCGCGGGCCAAGGCCGAGCGGGTCGCCGCCGTCCTGCGGGCGGCCGGTCTGGACGACGAGCTCGGCGCCGTCCTGCTCGTCGTCGGGCACGGCGCGACCACCGCGAACAACGCCTACGCGGCCTCCTACGACTGCGGCGCCTGCGGTGCGAACCCGGGTGTGCTGAACGCGGCCGTCTTCGCGGCCTGGTTCGACGACCCGGCCGTGCGGGCCGAGCTGCCGAAGCTCGGCATCGTGGTGCCGCCGCGGGCTACCGCGGTGCCGGCCTGGCACGACACCACCGCCGACGTCGTGGTGGTGGAGTCCGACCACCCCGACATCGTCGCCCTCCAGGGCGACCTCGAGGCCGCCGCCGCCCGGGCCCGTGCCGAGCGCAGCGTCGACCTGCCGGGGTCGGCCGACCCGCTGCTGCGCGGTGCGGACGGCGCCGAGCCGATGCCCGAGTGGGGCCTCGCCGGTGCGCACGGTCTCCTCATTGGCCGCTCGCGCATCCCCGAGCCCGGCGCCCGCTGGTTCCAGCTCGACTACCGCCACGAGGACGACGGCGTCGAGCCGACCCTGCTGCGCGACGCGCTCGCCGGGCCGGGTCTGGTCGCCGCCGGCATCATGGCCTGCTACGCCCAGTCGGCCGCCTATCCCGAGCTGTTCGGGGCCGGCGACAAGACCACCCACAACGTGGTCGGCGACATCGGGGTTGTGCGCGGTCGGGCCGGCGACCTGGCCATCGGCCTGCCCTGGCAGGCGCTGACCCCGCTCGACCCGGCCGACCCCGCCGCCGTCACCGCCCTGCGGCACCTGCCGGCCCGTCCGCTCATCGCCGTCGAGGCCCCGCGCGAGCGGGTGCTGGACGCCGTCCGCGGCGTGCCCGCGCTGCACGGCCTGGTGGCCAACCGCTGGGTGACCCTGTGGGCCGTCGAGGCCGACGTGGTGCTCGAGTACTCCCCGGCCCGCGGCTGGGTCGACGCCCGCACCGGGGAGCTCGCCGCCGAGGTCGCGTTCTCGGACGGGTCGGCCCGCTGAGGGGTGTGTCGGAATCACCGGTGCACCGGTGACTCCCTCACTTCTCAGGGAAAACATCCCCTGAGAAGTGACAGTTTCCCCTGAGAAGTACCTCCGGATATCGGACAGATCGACCCCACGCACCCGCCCCCTCCCTGGTCCACCGGGGAGGGGGCGAGGTGCTGGCGGGGTGAGGTCGCGACCCGCAGTCGGCCGCCCTCAGGCCGGACGCCGCACCACCAGCACCGTCGTGTCGTCGTCGTGCGCCCCCGGGACGACGTCGAGGAGCTGCTGGGCGAAGGCCCCGATGCCGGCCTCGGTCGGGCCCGGTTCGCCGGCGCGGCGCAGCTCCTCCATCGTCGTGGCGAGGTCGCGGTCGCGGCGCTCGTGCAGGCCGTCGGTGTAGGCCACGAGCGTGCCGCCGGGCGGGAGGACGGCGCGCAGCACCTGCGATTCGCCGTCCCCGATGCCCAGCAGGGGCCGGGAGATGCCGTGCAGGATGCGTGCCGGGCCGTCGCCGTAGAGCAGCGGCGCGGGGTGGCCGGCGTTGATGATCTCCAGCTCGCCGGTGTCGGGGTCGAGCACGACCAGCAGCACCGAGGCGACCTGGTCGACCATGAGCCCGGCCATGAGCCGGTCGAGCTGGTCGAGGATGCCGGCGGGTCGCGACCCCGAGAACAGGTAGGCGCGCAGCGAGGTGCGGATCTCGTTCATCGCCGCCACCGCCTCGATGCCGTGTCCGGCGACGTCGCCGACCACGCAGGCCAGGCGGCCGTCGTCGAGTTCGAGCACGTCCCACCAGTCGCCGCCGAGCCGGTGGGCGGTGGCGGGCACGTACTGCGAGGCGACCTCGATACCGGCCATCTGCTGCACCACCTGGCTGGCCAGGGTGCGCTGGAGGCGCTCGACCACCGTGATCTGCTCGTGCGAGAGCAGCCGCAGCCGGCCCACGGTGTGCAGGTGCGCCGCGCGGGCGATCTCGTGGTGGGACGCCGTCCACGGGCGGCTGCGGCCGCGCACCACCTCGCGCCAGCGGTCGAAGGAGCGCCGCGGCGAGACCCGCACGTCCTCGCCCTCGCCGGCGTACAGCTTGGCGTTGGCGGGGTCGCCGCCCCACTCCACGATGCGCGGCAGCTCGGGCCGGAACCACGCCAGCCACGGGCCCGGCGCCGTCCCGACGACCAGCGCACCGGCCGCCGTCCCCGCGTGTGCGGCGAGGTCGGGGTCGAGCGTGGCCAGGTGGTCGTGGGACGACGCCGCGCCGTCCTCGCGGCGGAGCAGGTCGAGGATGCGCGCGACGACGTCGGCCGGCGGCACCTCCCCGACGCTCACCGAGGTGTGGTCGTGGCCGACCACGAGCCCTCCTGCGCCGACCATCGCCAGCGCGGCGGGATGGTCGGCGAAGGTCTCCAGGAACCGGTCGTCGGCGGCGGCCAACGCGGTGGTGAGCCGGGCGAGGTGGTCGCGGTCGCGCAGCACCGCGTCGCGCTGCTCGGCGCGTTCCCGCTCGCCGAGCATGCGCGAGGCGACCTGGGCGAGGAACTCCGCGGTCGCTCGCACCTCGTGGCTGGGCCGGTGCGGCCCGGAGTAGTGGTGGCAGGAGACCAGGCCCCAGAGCCGGCCCTCGACGATCAGCGAGACCGACATCGAGGCCGTGACGCCCATGTTCGCCAGGTACTCCAGGTGCATCGGCGAGACGCTGCGCAGCGTCGAGAACGACAGGTCGAGCGGGTCGCCGGAGTCGGGGTCGAGCATCGGCACGACCGGCACGGGCCGGTAGGCGACGTCGGCGATGAGGCGGATCCAGTTGATCGTGTAGAGCCGTCGCGCCTGGGCCGGGATGTCGCTGGCCGGGTAGTGCAGGCCGAGGAAGGGGTTGAGGTCGCCGCGCTTGGCCTCGGCGATCACCTCGCCGTTCCACTCCGGGTCGAAGCGGTAGACCATGACGCGGTCGAAGCCGGTGGCGCTGCGGATCTCGGCCGCCAGGTGGTCGGCCAGCGACCGCACCGTGCGGGTGCCGATGAGGTGCCCCATCGCCGAGCGGGCGGTGGCGTAGCCGAGGGTCCCGCCCTCCTCGTGGCGCTCCTCGATCTCGACGATCACCCGCTTGCCCGAGCGGTGCAGGGCGAGCTCGACCCAGCGTCCCCGCAGCGTGCCCTCGCCGTGCGGGTCGGCGTCCACGTGCGGCATCGGCAGCGTCAGCACCTCCCCGCGGACGGCGTCCACCTGGTCGACGACGCGGGTGGCCATCGAGGCCCCGAGCAGGTCGGGCAGGGTGAGGGTCAGGGCGATCTCGGCGGGGACGCCGAGCAGCTCGCCGATGTTCGCCGAGGCCATCACCAGGTGCAGCGACGGCTCCTCGATCGCGAGCAGGACGCCGTGCGGCTGGATGGCGCCGGGCACGTGGATCGGCTCGCGCTCGCAGCTCGTCAGATCGACCGGCGGATACGCCGGATGGTGTGCGGATGCACCGATGCTCATGGTTCGCCCCTCCCCCGCGGGCCCCTCCAGCCCGCTCCTCCGGGACGGCGGACCCGGAAGAACCCTTCGACGGTAGCCCAGTGGTCCCGGCGTGAACCGGGTCTTTGTGCCCGGAACGGTTGGTGGTCTGCACCGGGGGCAAGGAAGGGCTTGACACCGCGTCAGCGGGGACGCCGGACCACCAGCACCGTCGTGTCGTCGTCCTGGGTGCCCGGCACGATGCCCAGCAGGCGCGTCGTCCAGGCGACGAGGTCGCCGTCGGCCGGGCCGGGTTCGCCGCCGGCGCGCACCTGCTCGAGGGTCTCGGTGAGATCGCGGTCGCGGCGCTCGTGGAGCCCGTCGGTGTAGGCGACGAGGGTGCCGCCGGGTGGCAGCGTGGCGGTGAGGGCGACCGAGACGCCGTCGCCGATGCCGAGCAGGGGGCGCGAGACGCCCTCGATCACGCGGGCCGGACCGTCGCCGTAGAGCAGCGGCGCGGGGTGGCCGGCGTTGACGATCTCGACGGCGCCGCTCGCAGGGTCGAGGACGACGAGCAGCGCCGAGGCGACCTGGTCGCCCATGAGCCCGGCCATCATCCGGTCGAGCTGGTCGAGACTCTGGGTGGGTGCGATGCCGGTGAAGAGGTAGGCGCGCAGGGCGGTGCGGATCTGGGTCATCGCGGCGACGGCGTCGACGCCGTGCCCGGCGACGTCGCCGACGACGAAGGCCACCCGGCCGTCCTCGAGTTCGAGGAGGTCCCACCAGTCGCCGCCCAGCTGGTACTCCGCGGCGGGCAGGTAGCGCGAGGCCACTTCGTATCCGGCGACCTCGCGGACGACGTCGGTGACCATCGTGCGCTGCAGCGACTCGGCCACGGCGATGGGTCCGCGGGCGCGCAGCAGCAGGAGTCCGGCCGTGTGGGCGCGGACGGCGTTGGCCAGGTCGTGGTCGCCCGGCGTCCACTGGTGGCTCTGGAGGCGCACGACCTCGCGCCACTTGTCGAAGGACTTGCGCGGCGAGAGCCGCACCTCCTCGCCCTCGCGCTCGTAGAGCTTGGCGTTGGCGGGGTCGCCGCCCCAGTCGACGACGCGCGGCATCTCGGGGCGGTACCAGGCGAACCACCGGTCGTCGGCGCTGCCGACGATCATGGCGCCCGCGGCGGTGTCGGCGTAGGCGCCGAGCTCGGGGTCGAGCGAGGCGAGGTGGTGGGACGACGCCGCCTCGCCGTCCGAGCGCCGCAGGGCGCGGGCGATGCGGAACATCGCCTCGGGCGGCGGGACGTTCCCGGCCGACATCAGTTCGCCGTTGTAGAAGAGGCCGACGCCGCCGGCGCCGATCATCTCGCGGGTCGCCGGATGCTCGACGAGGGTCGTCAGCACGTCGTCGCCCGAGGCGACCATCGTCGTGGTGAGCTCAGCCAGCAGCGTCTGGCCGCGGAACAGCGCCTCGCGCTGGTCGGAGCGTTCCCGCTCGGCCATCATCTGCGAGGAGATCTGGCCGAGGAACTCCGCCGCGGCGCGCGCCTCGTGGCCGGGGCGATGCGGACCGGAGTAGTGGTGGCAGGCGATGAGGCCCCACAGCTGGCCGTCGACGATGAGGGAGACCGACATCGAGGCCGTGACGCCCATGTTGGCCAGGTACTCCAGGTGGATCGGGGAGACGCTGCGCAGCGTCGAGAACGACAGGTCGAGCGGCGCTGCGGTGGCGGGGTCGAGCACCGGCGTGATCGGCACCGGGCGGTAGGAGATGTCGGCGATGAGCCGGATCCAGTTGACCGTGTAGAGGCGCCGGGCCTGCGCGGGGATGTCGGTGGCGGGGTAGTGCAGGCCGTGGAAGGAGTTGAGGTCGCTGCGCTTGTCCTCGGCGATCACCTCGCCGTTCCAGTCCTGGTCGAAGCGGTAGACCATCACCCGGTCGAAGCCGGTGACCGAGCGGATCTCCTGCGCCAGCCGGTCGGCGAGACCGCTGACGCTGCGGGCGTCGACGAGCCGGGCCATCGCCGAGCGCGCCGAGAGGTAGCTGAGCATGCCGGCGTCGTCGGTGACCTGCTCGAGCTCGACGACGATGCGCTCAGCGGAGCGGTGGACGGCGATCTCCACCCACTCGCCGCGCAGGCTGCCGCGGCCCTCCGGATCGGCGTCCACGTGTGGCAGCGCGAGGGTCAGCGGCTCGCCGCGGACGGCGTCGAGGTGCGCGATGACCCGCTCGGCCGCGCCGGACCCGACGAGGTCGGCGAGCGTGCGCCCGAGCGCCTCCTCGACCGGCACGCCCAGGAGCTCGGCGAGGTTGGCCGAGGCCATGACGATGCGGGTGCTCGGCTCCTCCAGTGCCAGCAGGACGCCGTGCGGCTGCACCGCGCCCGGGATGTGGATCGGCTCGCGGTCGCAGGTGCTCAGATCGGCCGGGGGATAGGCCGGGGAATGCGCGGCGGGGTCGGTGTCGAGCTGGGTCACGCGACACTCCCTCGGCTACCCGTGCGCTGGGGGCCATCGGGCTCTCGCCACCCTAACCCGACGCGCCGTGACCCCGGATACGGATGGTCGGCCTAGCGCGAAGGGGTGGAGCGCGCCTCATCGGTGGTCGAGGTGCGAGCGCCAGCGAGCCTCGAGACTCCGGCACCCGAAAGGCGGCCGTACGGCGGGTCGTTTGGCCGTCGGGCGTTTCGAGGCTCGCTGCGCTAGCACCTCAACGACCGGAGGGGTACCTGCCCCCTGTCGGGGCGACCGCCCCCGTCGGTGGTCGAGGTGCGAGCGCCAGCGAGCCGCGAGACCCCCGCACCCGACAGCGGGCCGGGGGGACCGATCAGCTCCCCAGCAGCGACGCCGGCAGTTCGTGGTCGGGAGCGAGCTCCGCGATGAGCGCGCGCACCCGGCCGTCGATGTCGGCGACGATGCGGCGCACGGTGGCGTCGTCCTGGCCCTTGGGGTCGTCCAGCGGCCAGTCGCGGTAGGTGGCGCCGGGCACGTAGGGGCAGTTCTCGCCGCAGCCCATGGTGATGGTCAGGTCGCTGGCGGCGATGGTCTCGGGCGTGAGCAGCTTGGGCGACTCCCGTGAGGTGTCGAGTCCGAGGCCCTCGAGGACGGCGGCCACTTCGGGGTGGATGTGGTCGCCCGGCGTCGTCCCGGCCGAGAGAGCGATGACGTGCCCCTGCGCGTAGTACTCGGTGAGCAGCCGGGAGGCCACCGAACGGCCGCCGTTGGCGCGGCAGGCGAAGACGACGGTGGGCGTGTGGTCGGAGGTCACAGGGTGCTCCTGTCGGTGTGCGGGACGACGACGTCGTCGGCGGCTGCGGCGACGTCCGGGTAGAGGTAGCGCACCAGCGCGAGGCCGAGCGCGCCGCCGACGATCTGGGCGGCGAGGAAGCCGGGCACCGAGGCGGGGTCGATGCCGGCGAAGGAGTCGGAGAAGACCCGGCCGATCGTGACGGCGGGGTTGGCGAAGGAGGTGCTGGAGGTGAACCAGTAGGCGGCGCCGATGTAGGCGCCGACGGCGGGCGCGGCCAGCGCGCCGCGTCCGGTGCGGGCGAGGGCGAAGATCAGCGCGACCAGCCCGGCCGTCGCCACCACCTCGCCGAGCAGCAGCTGCGCGTCGGTGCGCTCGGTGGTGGCCAGGCGCGTCACCTCGACGTCGAACATCAGGTTCGCCAGCACCGCACCCGCGATCGCGCCGACGGTCTGGGCGACGGCGTAGGCGGCGACGTCCGAGCCGGCGAGGCCGGTGCCGGCCCGGCGTCCGAGCAGCCAGTCGGCGGCGGAGACGACCGGGTTGAAGTGGGCGCCCGAGACCGGACCGAACAGCAGGATCAGCACGGTCAGCCCGAACACGGTGGCCGTGGAGTTCTCCAGCAGCTGCAGGCCGATGTCGTCGGGGGAGAGGCGTTGCGCGGCGATGCCGGAGCCGACGACGACCGCGACGAGCAGGGCGGTGCCGACGGCCTCGGCGACGAGGCGGCGGGCGAGGGGGGCGGGGGTCATGCGGTGTCTCCGTGGCGGGATGTCGGGTGGGTGGGGCTCGGGTCGAGGCGGACGGCGAGGTCGGCCACGCGGGCGGTGATCTCCTCGACGGCGGCGTCGAAGGCGGCGTCGGTGCCGACGGGCACCGGGTCGGGCACCGACCAGTGGCTGGTGCCGGCGAGATGGTGGCCCTCCGCGTGGGCGGCGAGCGCGGCGGCGTCCTCGTGGGCGGCGTCGCAGACGGTGACGACGAAGTCGCCGTCGGTCAGCAGTCCGCCGAGTCCGCGCGGGGCGCTGGCCGTGAGGTCGAGGCGGTGACGGCGGGCGGCGGCGACGGCGCCGGGGGCGATGCAGGCGGCCGGACGGGTGCCGCCGGAGGCGACCGGGAGGCTGCTGCTGCGCCGCCACGCCGCGGCCGCGATCTGCGAGCGGGCGGAGTTGCCGGTGCAGACGAAGACGACGCGGCGGGCGGGCGTGCCCGTAGGCGCAGGCTGGGTGAGCGGCAGCAGGCCGCCGAGCGCGCCGGCGTCGAGGCGTAAGTAGGTGCGGCGCCGGTCGGCATGGGAGCGGTGCCGCGTGACCAGTCCGCACTCCTCGAGCACCGCGAGGTGGTGGGCCAGCAGGTTGGACGGCAGCCCGAGTGCTGTCGCGAGCTCGGACGGCGAGGCGTCGCCGAGGGCCAGCCGGTCGGCCACCTCCAGGCGCGTGGGCTCGGCCAGGGCGGCCAGGCGCTGCACGCGGAGGGTGGTCACGTGGAGAACGATAGCTCAATAGTCATTGAGTCATCTCGGCCGGGTGGGGCTGCAGGTTTCCCCGGTCAGCCGGGGAAACCTGATGTTGATGGGCGAAGCTTCGCCCCACAACATCAGGTTTCGCGCCACACGTGCGCCTGATGCCGGCCACCCCGCGGTCGGCCGGGACGCTGGCATCGGCTGCCTACGCTCGACGCCATGACGCGTCTGCCCCTCGTCGTCCTGCTCGCCGTCGTCGCGCTCGGCGCCACCGCCTGCTCCGATGACACCGACGCCGCCGGCGCCGACTCCGGCGCCTCGGCGTCCTCCCAGCCGGCCATCGACGCGGTCAGCTCCATCGCCCCGCAGCTGGAGTCGGCGGTGCGCAGCGAGACCTACCCGATGACGCTGGAGGAGGCGGTGGCCCGCATCGACGAACTCGGGCTGACGCCGGCGGCGCCGCTGCAGGTGGCCGGCTACCGCTACGACGCCGACCAGGTGGAGTTCACCCTGTGCGTCGAGGACGCCGACTCGGGTGCCTACGCCACCTACAACACGGCGCCGATGAGCGTGCGCCAGGCGGGCGACAGCGGCGGCTGCGCGTCGGCCGACCTCACCCGCTGACCCGCGGGCTCACTCCAGCCCGGCCACCCGCTCGAGGAACGCATCCACCAGCGCCGCGGCCCGGGCGTAGGACGCCGTCTCGGTCGCGCGGACGCCGTCCACCAGCTCGCCGGCGTCGATGCCCCGCTCGGCGAGTTCGGCTGCGCCGCCGTTGTCGATCCACGCCTGCACGCCGTCGGCGTCGATCTCGGGGTGGAACTGCACGGCGAGGTTGCGGCGCAGCACGAACGCCTGGGACGCCGCGTCGTTGCGGGCGAGCTCGACGGCGTCCGGCGGCAGCTCCCAGCGATCGAAGTGCCACTCGAACCACGGTCCGCCGCTCACCAGGCCCTCGCCGTCCGCGCTGACGGCCACCTCGACGAACCCGATCTCGGGGTGCGGCGAGGGCGCCACCGAGCCGCCGTGGGTGTCGGCGAGCAGCTGCCCGCCGAAGCAGATGCCGAGCACCGGGGTGCCGGCGGCGTCGGCGGCGCGCAGCTGCTCCTGCTCGGGCAGCAGCCAGGCGCCGAGCTTCTCCTTCTCGTACACGCCCCACGGCGAGCCGAGCAGCACGACGACGTCGTAGCCGGTGAAGTCGGGGAAGTCGGTGGTGACGCCGGGCTCGGCGTAGCGCTCCTCGGGCACGACGAGGTGCCGATCGACGGTGAAGCCGCGCTCGGTCAGGCGGCGGCCGACGTGGCCGTGGGGCGAGGCGTGGTCGTGGGCGACGACGAGGGCGCGCATGGCTCCAGGCTAGAAGGCACGTCGGCGGCCGAGGTGAGGTGCCGTCCCCCGCTGGTGTCGTGGCCCTCGACGGAGGATGCGGCTCTCATGCCCCGGCTTCGAACGCGGGGGCGAGGTAGCGGACGGCGAGCACCTTCGTCTGCTCGATGATCGCCGCGTCGCCGTCCGGATTCGCGCGGAAGGCCGTCTCCAGCAGGGCCTGGCAGGCCTCCCAGGTCACGTAGACCATCAGCGTGAGCTGCTGCTCGTCGACGAGCGCGTGCTCGGCCATGAGCGCGGCGACCGTCGCGGCGAAGCGGGTGTTGTTCTGCTCGTGGTCGGCGCCCAGGAACTCGGGGTCGAAGCGGGCGTCGATCCACAGCTCCCGCAGGGCCGGCTGGCTGCGGTAATGCTCGGCGTAGGTGTCGAGCAGCAGGTCGACGAGCTCGCGCCAGTGCGGGACGGCGTCCTGCTGGGTGAGGACGCCGGTGAGCACCTCCTCGAAGCTCGCCACGAACCGCTCGGCGAGCGCGTAGACGATGTCGTCCTTGCGGGCGAAGAACTGGTAGACGGTGCCGAGCGGGACGCCGGCCTGCCGGGCGATCTCGCTGACCTTGAGGCCGTCGATGCCCTCGGCGCCGACGATGGCGGCAGCGGTGTCGAGGATCCGGTCGACCCGTTCGCGACTGCGCTGTTGGGTCGGGGTGCGTCGCAGATGCGCTGATCCCGCCATGGCCCCTCCTCTCGACGGCGCCATCGAACCAGATGCCCGAGCGTCGACCGATCAGCCGATCACTGCGCCGCTACTTCGCTGTGCGCTCGAAGGGGGCCAGGCGGATGAGGGGGACGAAGCCGCAGCGGCGCACGAGCGCGAAGCGGCCGCCCCGCACGGCCCGGGCCTCGTCGGTGAAGTGGCCGCCGAGACCGCGAGTGAAGCCGGCGCGGTCGTAGCGGGCGAGGGTGTCGGCCACGAGGTCGGCAGGGAGGTCCCAGATGCGCTGGCCGACGATGTCGACCATCGCGCCGTTCTGGATGTAGTAGCCCAGCGCGCCGTCCCGGGCGATGGTCACGCCGGGAGTGGTGTGCACGGTGATCGCGTCGGCGAGGGACGCCGTCCGTTCCGGCGCCAGGCCGACGGCGGTGGCGGCTTCGGTGGCGCGGCGGGCGCTGCGCAGGGTGAAGTCCTCGCCGGGCACCGCGGGCACGAGGCCGTGGTCGTGGAGCAGTGCGCCGGCGTAGAGCAGTTCGTCGTCCACCTCGGTGCCGTCGACGTCGGCCAGGGCGCGGCCGAAGATCCACGAGCGGTAGCTGTGGGTGAGGATCACCGGGTTCTGCTCGGCCGCCGCCTCCTCGATCGCGCGGGCGAAGGCGCTGTCGGGCGCGACGATCGGGCGGTCGTGCGGATGCGGCGTCGTGCGCGGACGGTCGCGCCGCACCCGGTGCATCAGGTAGTCGCGCTGGGACGTCGCGATCGCGCCGAGCAGGGTCAGTCGCTCGCGCCGGGTGAGCCGGCCCCGGGTGCGGGTGGTCCAGGCGTAGCCCCCGAGGCGCTCGGGGTCGGGGTGGGTGCTCACGCGGGGCTGCTCAGAAGGTTAATCATGAACATGATTCATATTGTGTTGCGAGCAGTGGCAGAGGTCAATGCCGCCCGCCCTGGGCTTCCTCCGGTGGTCGAGGTGCGAGGAGCGCCAGCGACGAGCCGCGAGACCCGGTGAGTCACGCGGCGACAGTTACCCGCCGCCGACCTCAGACCCCCGCCAACGCACTCCGCCGCTCCACCAGGACGACGTCGCGCCACTGCCCGGCCATCGGCCCGACCCGCATGCGCCCCAGTCGCTCGCGGGTCCCCACGACCCGGAACCTGGCGGCTTCGTGCACGGCGAGACTGACGGTGTTCTCGGGGAAGATCCCCGACTGGATGGTCCAGATGCCGGCCTCCTCGGTGGAGTTGATCAGCGCCTGGAGCAGCCGCGGTCCGATGCCGCGCCCACGCGCGTCGGGATGCACGTAGAGCCCGTGCTCGACCACGCCCGCGTACACGGCCCGCGTCGAGATCGGCGAGACCGCCGTCCACCCCAGCACGCGCCCGGCCGCATCGACGGCGACGTGCCGGTGCTCGGCCGGCCGCGCAGCGGAGAACGCCTCCCAGGTCGGAGCCTCGGTCTCGAACGTCGCATGCCCGGTCGCGATGCCGGTCTCGAAGACCGCCGCGACCTCGGGCCAGTGCGCCTCAGTCATGGAGATGATCGCGGTCGGGTCCTCGGCGGAGATCGGGGTGTCGGCCATGCGATCAGCCTGTCAGTCGCCGAGCCGTGCCCGGGTCCATGGGGCACCCGCGCGGGTACGAGCCCGATGGGCGCGCGCATGTGTCAGACGGGTTCGACCTCCGCCATTCCCAACACCAGCCCGAGCAGGCCCGACTCGGTGACGATGGGGACGCCGTACTCACGCGCCTTGCGTGCTTTGCCGCTGAGGGAATCGGGATCCGCGGCGACGAGGAGTCGCGTCTTCTTCGTCAGGCCTCCGACGACGAGACCTCGCTCGAGGAGGATCGCCTCGATGGATGACCGTGGGTGGTCCATCTGTCCGGTCAGACAGATGTGATCGCCCGGCTCGAGCTGAAAGCCGGCCGTGATGGGCGATGTCCGTGCGCGCTTCGCTGCGTCGAGGGAGAGGGCGACGTCGTCCTTGCCGAGCCCGAGCAGTCGGGCCACGATCTCGAGATCGGCGACCTCGGCACGAGTGATGACACCGTCCTCCCAGGCCACGTCGGCCAACGTGAGGAGGTAGTCGCGGTGGATGCCGTCGAGCCGATCGCGGTCGAGCCCGAGCTCGGTCGCGGTCGCGATGAGCGCCTCCTCCTCGTGGGCCGAGAGGTAGCGGTCGAGCAGCGCCATCTCGAGCACGTGCAGGTAGGAGTCGACCGGTGGGCTCGGATGGTGCGGCATGACGGCGACCAACCGGTCGAGCCAGAACTTCTCTCGCCTCGGCGCCGCTCCCGATCGCGCCACCAGGGGGACGGCGACGGCGACGTCGATCGGCACGTCGCAACTCGGCCAGCCGTAGGCGCTGGCCCGGGCCGTCACCTCGCTCCACGGCGGCGGGGTGTAGGTGGTGCGCATGATGTGGGCGAGCAGTGCGGCGACGGCGCGGGCGTCGGCGAGCGCCTCGTGCTCACCGCCGTGATCGATCCGCGCTGCGCGGCAACAATCGATGAGTCGACGCGACGACGAGCGGACGTAGCGTCCGGCCAGTTCCAGGGTGCAGAGCGACGGGATGTCCGCCCCGCCCCATCGGTACCCGGCTCGCGCCAACTCCGCCCTGAGAAAGCGGACGTCGAAGCTCGCGTTATGGGCGACAACCGTCCGGCCCGCGACCGATTGCAGCACCAGCGGCACCAGGTCGGTGAAGGACGGCGCCTGCAACACCTCGCGTGCGGTGATGCCGTGGATGTCGGTCGGACCGACGTCCCGGCCCGGATTCACCAGCGTCGACCATTCGCCCTCGATCCGCCCGTCGGCGTCGAGGAACACGACGCCGATCTCGACGACCCGGTCGTGCTGTGAGGGGAAGAGTCCGGTCGTCTCGACATCGATGCAGGTGTACCCGCTCATACTTCCCCTTCCACAGATCACCGCCGGGGCGGAATCATGCTGGTCGGATCTGGCCGCATCGTCACGCTTCTACCGGCACGAGGTGCTCTGGTCTGGACGGGCGGTGGCCGGAGGACTTCGGAGCCGAAAGAAGGGGCGGTCTCGTCGCAGCCGACCGGCAAAGGTGCCAGGGCTTCCGATCAGTCCCCGATGTACTGCTGCCAGCCTGCCCGACGCATCGTCTCCTTGACCTGGTCGACGGAGTCGGCGACCCGCGGATCGTCGGAGAACTGCGCCCAGAGGGCGTAGTCGTCGTCCGATTCAGCAGAACGCCACAGCGTCAGATCGCCGAGCCGATTGCCGAGGGGGTCGTCATGCCGCCTGGACTTCCACCATCGCACGATGCGTCGCATGACGGCACGGTAGTCCCGGGGTCCGACGCTGTCGCGGACCGGTGATTCCGGCCGTCGTCCACCGGGGGATGCCGAGGCGTCACAGAACAGTCAGTCCGAGTCAGGCAGGTGCACGTACGTCTCGACGCCTGCCTCATCCAGCGCCTCGACGAGCTTCGGGTCGAGATCGATGCCGGTCGGGCCCTCGAAGAAGTGCCATTCGACGTGGTAACCGTGGTCGACCAACCGCGCGTCCTTCGCGACCTGGCTGGCCTCGGATGCGCTGAAGACCTGGGGACCGACCTTGGCGATCCGCAGCACCGATCGACCTGGAACGACGCCCTCCGAGCAATGGCTGCAGGCGTCGATGAGCCGACCGCCGACGAATCGTCCGAACGGCAACACGTCGATGTAGACGGGGCCGCTCACGGCGCCATCGTTCAGCTCCTTGGCGTAGGCGCGAAGCGCGGAACCAGCTGCATCGGCAGAGGGGACGACGCCGTCGGTAGCGTCCGCGATCCGCGCTGCGATCAGTCGGTCTCGACCCTTCAGGACGATCGAGGTGACGCCGGCGAGACGGCTTCCGGTCCGCGCGATCCGGGTGATGGTCGGGTCAGTGAGACCCACGGACGCGAGGGTCTTCACCGAGGCATCGGCGGTAGCCAGGAGCGTCATCCGCACGGCGTTCGGCATGAGCTTCCAAGCCGCGATCGCGCGCATCACGGTGGGGATCAAGGTCGGGTGGTCGGCGACGAACTTCAATACCTTCTTGATCTGGCTCGCGCTGCTGCCGCCGAAGGGGATGGCGCTCAGTGCGTTGAGGCCGGCGCCTACGGCGTCGCCATCGATGAGGTCGGAGATCGCGTCCCGGCCGCCGGTGAACGCGTTCGCCGCGATGCCGAAGATGCTGGTGGAGCGGATCAGCGACGTGACCAGTGAGCCCAGCAGTTGCGGCACCGTGTCGGGATCGCGGAAGTCCCCGAAGAGGGCACCTTCGCCGAACTCCTTCGCCCAGGAGGTCGCGTCCCAGGGAGCGTCGGAGATCAGTGGAGAGCGATCGTCGCCCTCATCCTCGCCGTCGGGCGTGCCGTCGTCGTCGGTGTCGGCGTTCCCCGGGTCGGAGCCGAGGGCCTTCTCGAGGCCGTCGTCCGCGCCATCCTCGTCCGCGTCGGCGACCTCGGGGTCCGTCCCGTCGCTGAGTTCGACAGCATCGGACAAGCCGTCATTGTCAGCATCGGCGACGGACGGGTCCGCGAGCGCGACGTACACCGGGCGGGAACACGACCACAGCTCGCGCACGTGATCGGCGGAGAATCGCCCGACAGCAATGGCGTGCAACTCCTGCCTATCGCCTGCGCCGTCCTCGTCCGTGTCGGCTTTCGACGGATCTGTTCTCCAACGCGTCACGCCGTCGGCGTCCTGGAGACCCGCCCGCTCCTGGCAGTCGCTGATGCCGTCGCCATCGGCGTCGCGGTGCACCTCGACGAAGCGGACGGCGCTGACCGCTGTCACGCCGGTGATCAGCAACGCCACGATCACCAGCAGCTTCGGTCTGCGTCTCCGAGGGAGCATCGCTGAACTCTCCACCGGATCCGTCGGGAGGCCCTCAGCCATCGCTGTCGCCACCGTCGACGATCTCGAGCTCCGGCATCGCCTCCGCGAGGACGTCGTCGCCGCCCGACGCGTCATCTGTCACCCATTCCCGCGGATCGAGCCCGTACTTCTCACTGAGGAACCTCAGGCGGTACACGTCCCTTGCGGCTCGATAGGTCGTGTCGACGAGGTGGGCGGACAGACCGGCGTTGATGAGGACACCCGCCACTGGCACTGCTTGGGCGAGCTTCCTCTTGGTGAGCTTCTCGCCGAGACTCAGGAAGATCCGATCGATGACCTTCACCAGCGCGTTCCGGTTCAGTTCGTTCCAGGTGACCTGTCGCATCATCTGCGTGGTGAGCCTGCGCAGGCTGGTCAGGGCCGCGGTCTTTTCGGCTGCCGTCGAGGCGGTGCCGAGCGAGATGATGCCGAGGGCGAACGCCTCCTCCTCAGGAAGTCGGACGTCGTATCCGTAACCGGCTGCGACGTGGCCGATCACGCGACCCATGAGTGCCATGGACGCGACGGCGTCGGCCGCGATCGCCCCGGCAGCTACCCCGACCGTGACACCAGCGCTCACCGTGGTCGCGACCTCGGCCCCGGTGACCGCGAGGGCGCTCCCCGCCCCTTCGGCCAGCGCCAGACCCGAGTAGAGCGTGCGCACGGCTGGAAGCGACTTGTCGAGCGTTCGGAGATCGAGAGCCTTGAGATCGTCCGAGTCCTCCACGCCCAGGCGGCGGAGTGAACGCTGCGCATTCACGCTGCGGAGAGCCGGATCGAAAGTGACAGTCTTCATTCCAGCCATCGCGCGGCCGATCTGCTCCTCGATGCCGGCGTGAGCAGGGACCTTGTTCCAGGCTCCGCCGAGCACCTCGCGGACGGGCGAGGTCGCCTTGGACGCCAGCTGTCGGATGGGGCTCTCGCGGTGGCGGTTGAGCCGCTCGATCGACGCCGTCCACGCTGAACGCTCGTACGACGACATCGCCGAGGTGCTCATGACCGACCTTCTTTCCCGAGGACCTGGAGGGAGGGACCTTCGAAGTGCGCGAGGTTCGAAGGTCGGTCGACGGTATCGGAAGGTTCCGATACTGGTCGCGCTCTCGGTCAGGTGGGTCAAGGCCAGCAGCCCGTCTGGAAAGTCGGCTCCGTGACCGCCCCAATACCGCCCGTCTGGACCACCTCTAGCGATCCCTCGGACCCGAGGTAAAGGATCGGGACATGGCCGTCTTGCCCCTGCGTCCCAGTCCCCGAGTCTGTCGTCCTCACCTCTAGGGCGGGTTCTTTACCAAACCCCGCCCGGTATCGGAGTCGTGCGACTACGGTGCCCGCTGGCGTCCCCACCGCCACCGGCTCCGGCCGTCTCGGAAGTCAAGGAGTAGCAGTGCCCCCCGTCTCGATCTCGTTCACCGTCACCGACCCCGTGAGCTACGCCCAGGCGCACAACGGCATCCAGCCGGTGGCCGGGGTCGAGATCGTCTCCGACGTCGAGGCGCACGGCGCAGAGCTCGCCATCGAACTGCGGGACGACGAGGGTTCGCTCACCCGTCCCTTCACCCGGGCGGTCGACCTCGCGGCGGGCCAGGTCAGCCGCGTCGACGTCTCGGGGCTCCAGCTCGACGCGGCGGCGCTGCTGCAGAGTCGGGAGACGCGGCGAGGGGTCGCCCGCCTCGTCCTCAGCCGGGACGGCGAGACGCTCGCCGAGGCCACCCGTGATCTCAATGTGCTGGCGGCCAACCACTGGCGCTCCCGCCCGGAGGGTCTGGCCTTCGAACTGCTCTCGGCCTACGTCATGCCGAACGACCCGGCCATCAGCACCCTGCTCGTCGAGGCGGCCGCCCTGCTCCAGGAGGCCACCGGCCGTTCGGCGCTCGACGGCTACCAGTCCGGCTCGCCCGAGCGGGTCGACGCCATCGTCGAGGCGGTGTGGAACGCCGCGCAGCGCCGCTCGATCCGCTACGCCGAGCCGCCGGCGAGCTGGGCCGACGAGGGTCAGAAGGTCCGCACGCCCACCGAGGTCCTCGAGGGCGGGCTCGGCACGTGCCTCGACACCACCGTCGTCCTGGCCGCCGCTTTGGAGCAGGCCGGCCTGCGGCCGCTGCTGTGGGTGATCGAGGGGCACGCGTTCCTGGGTTACTGGCGCGGCGAGTCCGCGCTGGACGCCGTCCGCTCGGAAGACTCCGCCGATGTCGTCAACCTCATCGACCTCGGCGCGATGCGCCTCGTCGAGACCACGCTCGTCACCGACGACTCCCACGATGCGCCCCTGGCCAACGCCCATGCCGCGGCGCTGCGCCACCTCGACGGCACGAGCGCCGTGCTGGCGATCGTCGACGTCTGGCGCGCCCGCCGAGCCCAGATCCGACCGCTCCCGGCTCGGCGCGTGCAGGCCGACGGCTCGGTCGAGGTGCATGAGTACCGCCCGCAGGAGGACGCCGAGCGCCGACTGGTCATCGAGTACGCCGGCGACCGGCCCGACCGCGCTGTGGCCGATCCGGCCCCGCCGCGGGTGCGGCAGTGGAAGAACTCGCTGCTCGACCTCAGCCTGCGCAACCGGCTGATCAACTACACCGACCGCGCCGGCATCAGCGTGCTCGCTCCCGAGGGCCTGCTGCCCCAGATCGAGGACCTCGTCAACGCAGGTCGCCCGCTCAGCCTGCGGGCCATCGACTTCGTCGACGCCATCGACCGCGAGCGCGGCGTCCCCAACGCCCGCACCCTCGATCAGGGACGCCTCAGCTCCCTGCTGGTGGAGAAGCAGGCGCTCTTCGCCGACCTCACCAGCGAGACCTACCAGAGTCGGCTGCGCAGCCTCGCCTACAAGGCGCGCACGCTGGAGGAGGAGACGGGCGCCAACAACCTCTACCTCGCGCTCGGCTCCTTGAGCTGGAAGCTCGACGACCGCGAGCTGCGCTCGCCGTTGATCCTCGTGCCGGTGCGGCTCACCACCACCTCGCGCGGTCAGGTGTACCGGCTCGTGCTCGACGAGAGCGGCGCCAGCACCCCGAACTTCTGTCTGCTGGAGAAGCTGCGGGCGTCGTTCGGGCTCCAGATCCCCGGTCTGGCCAACCCGGTCGAAGACCAGTCCGGCATCGACCTCGCGGCCGCATTGGAGGCCACGCGGGTCGCGATCGCCGAGGCCGGGCTGTCGTTCCGGGTCAACGAGACGGCTGATCTCGCGATCCTGCAGTTCGCGAAGTTCCGCCTCTGGAAGGATCTCGACGAGAACTGGGAGGCCCTCATGGCCAACCCGCTCGTCAAGCACCTCGTCGAGACCCCCAGCGACATCTTCGTCGACCCCACCCCGGCACCGGTCGACGTCGACCTCGACGCCCTGGACGCCGTCAGCCCGGTGCCGGCCGACGCCTCCCAGCTCGAGGCGGTCGCCGACGCCGTGGCCGGGCGCACGTTCGTGCTCGAAGGCCCTCCCGGCACCGGCAAGTCGCAGACCATCACCAACCTGCTCACCCGCGCCGTCGCCGACGGACGCCGCGTCCTCTTCGTCGCCGAGAAGCGCGCCGCCCTCGACGTCGTCGCCGACCGGCTGGCATCGGTCGGGATGGCGCCCTTCTCCCTCGACCTGCACGACAAGGCCTCGAAGCCCGCCGTCGTGCGCGCACACATCAAGCGCGCGATCGAGCACGCCGTCCAGGTCGACGAGCAGGGCCACCACGCGGCCGCCGACGACCTCAAGGCAAGTCGCCGCATCCTCGCCCGCTACGCCGAACGCCTCCACGAGCCCAACGCGGCGGGCCTCTCCTTCTACTCCGCCCGCACCCAGCTCCTCACCCTCGGCGAGCAGGGGCCGGCCTTCGAGGTCCCGCGCGCCGTCGTCACCGGATCCGTCGACCTCGACGCCCTCCGAGCCGCGATCGGTCGACTCCCCGACCCCGCCGACCTCGCCCGCCCCGGCCTCGACCACCCGTGGGGATTCGTCCGCCTGCGGTCGCTCGACGGCGTCGCCATCGAGCAGGTCCGCTCCGCCGCCCGCGCCGTCGACGCCGCGCTGACGGCGCTGCTCGGAGCCGGGCAGCTGGGCGACGTCGTCCGCGCTGCCGACAGCAGCGAAGACCTCCGCGCGCTCGCGGCCCTCGTCGAACGGCACAGCCGCATCGAGGTCCTCGACGCCGCACGCACCCCCGCCTGGCAGCAGTCGAGCGCCGGCCTCGCCGCCGAGATCGCCCGCTTCGTCGCCGCCTCCCACCCCGGCCTCGACGTCCTCACGCCCGCCGCGCTCGACCTCCCGGTCGCCGACCTGGCAGCGCAGTCGCAGGCCGCCGAGGACGCCGGGTTCTTCAAGCGCAAGAAGCTGCGTCAGGCCGTGTTCGCCCAGCTCCAGCCGGTGCTGCGCGAGGGGCAGACCATCAAGCTCAAGAAGGTCGACGAGGTCGTCACCGCCCTGGCGCAGGTGCACGGCGCGGTCCGCGGCCTGGCCGGCCAGGCCGGTGCCATCCCGGGGCTGGAGATCCCGGAGAGCTGGAACCCCTTCACCGAGGCCGGCCAGCAGCTCGTCGACCGCCAGGTCGAATGGCTGCGGTGGGCGGGCGCCGTCGTCGACACCTCCTCCGAGCGGCGCTTCACCCAGACCCTGCGCCAGTGGCTCGCCACCAACGCCGCCGCCACCCCCGACCAGGCCGCGGCTGTCAGCAGCCTCGCGGAGAGCCTCGGCACCCTGACCGCCCAGCTGAAGGTCGACCCGGCCGTGCTCACCGCCTGGTCAGGCGAGATCGGGTTCGCGGAGCGCTGGCAGCGCTCGACCGATCGCCGTCGCCTCGACGAGCCCGAACTGCTGTCGCTGCGACGCTGGGTCGACTTCGAGGCAGCGCTCGCGCCGCTCGAGGCCGCCGGAATGACCGCCGCCGCCCAGGCGCTGCGCACCGCCGCGATCGACGCCGACGAGGCCGTCCAGGCGTTCCAGCGCGGCCTGGCGATCACCTCGGTCGCCGAACGCCGCGACGCCTCCGGCCTCGACGGCTTCGACCCCCAGGCCCACGAGAAGGCGGTCGCGCGGTTCTCCCGTTCGCTGCGCGACGCCCGCGGCCAGATGGCCAGCGTCGCGCCCGCCCAGGTGCTCTCCTCCCGCACCTTCCAGACCTCGAACTCCACCGGCCGCATCGGCGAGCTGAAGCGTGAGATCGGTCGGCAGCGCGGCGGTCTCGGCGTCCGCGCCCTCATGGAGAAGTACGGCGACCTCGTCGTCCAGCTCATGCCGTGCGTGCTCGTCAGCCCCGACTCGGTGGCCCGGTTCTTCCCCGTCGGCGGCGTCACCTTCGATCTCGTCGTCTTCGACGAGGCCTCGCAGATCCGCGTCGCCGACGCGATCGGCGCGATGGGCCGCGGCACCGCCGTCGTCATCGTCGGCGACAGCAAGCAGATGCCGCCCACGTCCTTCGCCGAGACCGCCATCGGCACCGACGACGACACCCTCGAGGCCGAGCTGTCGGCCACCGAAGACCAGGAGAGCATCCTCGAGGAGGCGATCTCCGCGCAGGTGCCCAAGCGGCTGCTGACCTGGCACTACCGCAGCCAGGACGAGTCGCTGATCGCGTTCAGCAACATCCACTACTACGACAGCCGACTCTCCTCCTTCCCTGCTCCCGCCGGCGACCCCGGCAGTCGTCTCGCCCACGGGCGCGGCATCAGCCTGGTGCGCGTGAACGGGGAGTTCCAGCGCTCCGGCAAGGGCAAGCTGCTGCGCACCAACCCGGTCGAGGCCGAGGCGATCTTCGAGGACGTCAAGCGACGTTTCGCCGCCTCGCCCGACGCCACGCCGTCCCTCGGCGTCGTCACCTTCAACCAGCAGCAGCGCGCCTACATCGAGAACCTCATCCGCGACAGCCAGGACGAGCGCCTTCTCGAGGCACTGGACGGCGTCAACGGCGAGGGTCTGTTCATCAAGAACCTCGAGAACGTCCAGGGCGACGAGCGCGACGTCATCCTCTTCTCCACCGCCTTCTCGGTGAACGAGAAGGGCGTGCTCCCGCTCAACTTCGGGCCGCTCACCCGCGCCGGCGGCGAACGCCGACTCAACGTCGCCATCACCCGCGCCCGCCGCCAGGTCGTCATCTACAGCTCCTTCGACCCCGAGCAGATCCGCATCGAGCAGACCCAGTCCGTCGGCGTCGCCCACCTGCGCGCCTACATGGAGCTCGCCGCCCGTGGCACCGCCGCCCTCGAGGCCAACGGCCAGATCGTCGCCGTCCCCGACCGGCACCGCGACGAGGTCGCCGCCCGCCTCCGCGCCGCCGGCCTGGCGGTCACTACCGACGTCGGTCTCTCCGACTTCCGCATCGACCTCGTGCTCGCCCGCCCCGAGGCGCCCGAGACGCCGCTGGTCGCCGTCCTCTTCGACGGCCCCGGCTGGTCGAAGCGACGCACCGTCGGCGACCGCGACGGTCTCCCGCTCAGCGTGCTGCGCGGCCTCATGAAGTGGCCGGCCGTCGAGCGGGTCTGGATGCCGGCCTGGATCAGCGACCCCGACGCCGTCATCGCCCACCTCGCCGACGTCGTCGCCCGCGCCGCAGCCGGGCCGATCACCGAGCCGGAGCCTCCCGCGCCCGAGGCCTCCCCGACCACCGCCACGTCGTCGGTCTCCGCACCCGAGCCGGTCGCCGAGACGCAGCCCGCGCCGACAGCGTTCGCTGCCCCGGACCCCGCGCACGACCTCACCGGCAGCACGCCGGCCGCCGCCCTCGCCTCGGCGATCTCCCAGATCACCACGGCCGCGGTGGCACCCGGGGTGACGACCCCTGCGCCGGCCTCCGGCAGCGGCGTCGAGACGCCGTTCGTCGAGTTCGTGCCCCGACCGGTCGGCCCACGCAGCGTCCTCGACGACCTCCCCGCGGCCTCCGCGGCCGCCCGCGTGCGCGGCCTCATCCATGAGATCGTCCAGGCCGAGGGCCCGATCCACGTCGAGCGGCTCGCCCGACACGTCGCCGCCTGCTACGACCTCACCCGCCTGAGCCCCGCCCGCATCTCCACCATCGCCAGCCAGGTCTCGGTCGAGATGCTCAAGACCCCCGACGAGCCCTTCGCCTGGCCGCTCGACCTCGACCCCGCCACCTGGCGCGGCTACCGGCCCGACCCTGCCAGCCTGCGCCAGCTCGAGCACATCTCCATGCGCGAGGTCGCGAACGTCATGCAATCGCTCTGTCGGAACGCCGCCGGGCTGTCGGATGACGAGCTGATCGCCGAGACCGTCGTCGTCTTCGGGATGAAGCGTCGGACCTCCGGCGTACGGTCTCGCCTCGAATCGACGATCGGATGGGCGCTGGAGGCGTCCCGTCTGGTGAGGATCGAGGGTCGACTCGAGGCTGGAAGGAGTGCGTGACGTGACGGCTGCAAAAACGATGTCGGATCGTCGACAGGCCCGCGTCCGACCGAGGGGCACCTTGATCACGCGAAGGGGGGCAGCGAGATGACCACACAGCAGTCGATCGCCGGGTCGGTCTCGACGCACGTGCCCGAGATCGGACAGATCGTCACGGTGCGTGGCGCCAACTGGGCCGTCGTGGAGGTTCAGCAGCAGGGGCTCGGTCGCAGCACTGCGGACGACGCTTCCGCGCAGTTGCAGCACGCCGTCACGCTCCAGTCGGTGCAGGAGGATCGACTCGGACACGAACTTCGCGTGGTGTGGGAGCTGGAGCCTGGTCGCAGCGCTGCTGCCCATCGCGGCTTGCCTGGCGAGATCGATCCCGATCGATTCGACGACCCGAACCGGCTGGCCGCCTTCATAGACGCGCTCCGCTGGGGCGCCATCACCAGCGCCGACGACGGCACGGTCCAAGCGCCCTTCCGCAGCGGCGCCAATGTCGAGCCCTACCAGCTCACCCCCCTGAAGCGTGCCCTCGCCAGTCCGCGGGCGAACCTCCTCCTCGCCGACGACGTCGGCCTGGGCAAGACGATCGAAGCCGGCCTGGTCATCCAGGAGCTGCTCCTCCGGCACCGGGCCCGCACCGTGATCGTCGTCTGCCCTGCAGGTCTCGCCCTGAAATGGCAGGACGAGATGCGGGAGAAGTTCGGGCTCGACTTCACCGTCGTCAACTCGGAGACGATGAAGGAGGTCCGCCGCACCCACGGCGTCCACGCCAATCCGTTCACGCTCTTCCCTCGCATCATCGTCTCG
This sequence comes from Nocardioides fonticola, assembly GCF_039536805.1. NCBI lineage: Bacteria > Bacillati > Actinomycetota > Actinomycetes > Propionibacteriales > Nocardioidaceae > Nocardioides > Nocardioides fonticola. The sequence goes on from NZ_BAAAZH010000036.1 coordinate 58,948, forward strand.
ATGGCCTGGCTCCCCGGTCAGCGAGCGCAGCGCCAACTCCGTGATGCCTTCGCCGGCACCAGCCGGCGGTTCGCTTTCGACATCCTCGTCGTGGACGAAGCGCATCACGTGGCCCCGAGCAGCCCCGTCCGCACAGACAAGGTGGGACAGGAGCGTCGCGGCTATGCCGTCGACTCCCAGCGCACCCGAGCGGTCCGCGAGATCGCGGAGAGGTCGGAGCACCGCCTCTTCCTCAGCGCCACGCCGCACAACGGCTACACCGAGTCTTTCACCGCCCTTCTGGAGATGATCGACCCCCAGCGGTTCGTACGCGGCAACAAGATCGACCCGGTGGCGCTGGAGGAGGTCGCCGTCCGTCGACTCAAGCGCGACCTGAAGGAAGCGAAGGGCTTCCTCGACAGGCAGGTCAGCCAGCTGCCGTACACGCCGACGGCCGAGGAGTCCGCGGCCTATGACCGGCTGCTCGCCTTCACTCAGCGCAGGGACAAGGCGGTCGCGGCCGGAGGGGGCAGCAGCTCGGCCAGGGACATGGCGACGCTGCTCTTGAAGAAGCGATTCTTCTCCTCGCCCGTCGCCTTCGCGCGGACCGTCGACGTCTACCGCGACAGCCGGACCAAGGGCCTCGACGTCGAGTTCGACCTCGACTACGACGAGATCTTCGGCCCCGAGGCCGACGAACTCGAGGAGGGCAAGATCGACCAGCCCGAACTCGAGGCGCTGCGCGAGGCGAAGAGGTCATTGCCCGAACTCACCGAAGCCGATCTGGAAGACCTCGATCGACTCAGCGATTGGGGGCACCGGTTCGAGGGCCGGTCCGATTCCAGGCTCGAAGTTCTGCTGGGCTACATCGAGGGCACGCTCCGCTCCGATGGAGGTTGGAACAACGAGCGTCTGGTGATCTTCACCGAGTACGTCGACACCTTGCGCTGGCTGCGGGACATCCTGCGCCAACAGGGCTACGAGGACGACCGCGTCGAGATCATCGACGGCGGCACCGACGCCGAGACGCGCGAGCTGATCCGAGCGCGCTTCAACGAGAGCCCGGCCAAGACGCCGGTTCGCATCCTGCTGGCCACCGACGCCGCCGGAGAGGGCATCGACCTCCAGAACCACTGCCACCGGCTGGTCAACTTCGACATTCCGTTCAATCCGAACCGCCTCGAGCAGCGCATCGGTCGAGTCGACCGTTACGGCCAGACGAAGGGCCCGGAGATCCGCCACTTCGCCCCGGTCGCCGACGACGGCAGCGCGCTCAGCAAGGATGTCGACCTGCTCGCACGCGTCGCGGTCAAGATCGACCAGATCATGCGCGACCTCGGCTCCGCCAACGAGATCATCGCGCCCGACCTGCAACGTCAGTTCGGCGGCGAGGTGATCAAGCGCCGCCGCGCTCGCGCGGAGAAGGACCCGATCGCCGGCATGATGAGCGGCGAGAAGGTGCTCAACGCCGAGCTGGCACGCCTCGAGCAGAATCTGGCCGACAGCCGCGAACGTCTCCATCTGCGCCCCGAGAACCTCCAGCGTGTGGTCGAGACGGCGTTCGAGCTCAACAACCTGCCGCCGCTCGAACTCGTCGGATCCGAAGACACCGACGTGCCGGTGTTCCGACTCCCCAATCTCGACAACTCCTGGGAGCAGGTCACTCGCGGCCTGTACACCCGCCTCGACCCCGACCACCCGCGGCCGATCGCGTTCGATCCGCAGGTGCTGACCGAGGACCCCGACGTCGTCTACATGCACCTCGGGTCCCCCTTGCTCCAGCGGGCCACCCGCCGGCTCCGCTCCGCGCTCTGGGGCGGCGACAGGTCGCTGGAACGGGTCACTGCCACCGTCGTGCCCGGGCTGGATGAGTCCTACGCCGTCGCTGTCACCCGACTCGTCCTGGTGGGCCGCGCCGGCCTGCGCCTCCATGAGGAGGTATTCCTCGCAGGTACCCGGCTCGCCCGCAGGCAGGCCGTCGGCGAGCAGCGTGCCGAGGAGCTTCTCGAGTCGGCACTTGACCGATCGGGTCTCGGCGGCGTGCCGCAGGAGATCGCCGAGCAGATCGCTTCCGCCTGGAACAGCGACGCCGACCGCGGCCTCCGCGACCGCGTCCAGCAGGCCATCGCCGAGCGCGCGGCACGGCGCCGCAAGGACGTTGAGACCTACCTCCAAAAGCGCCGCGAGGCCGACCGCGCCCGCGTCGTCGAGATCTTCGACCGGTTCGGGCAGACCCTGCGAGAGGCGCTCAGGGAGGCGGAGGCGATCGACGGGGACCCCCAGCTCGGCCTCTTCGACGACGAGCGTCGCCAGAGCGAGCGCGACCTTCGGGAGATCCGACGCCGGATCGATGCTCTCGGCGAAGAGCGCGAGCGGGAGCTCGCGGCCGTCGACACCCGCTACGACGACATCCGCACCTGGGAGTTCCCGGCCGCGGTCATCTTCGCTCTCGCTCCACGCGACCTGGAGAACGGATTGGCGATTCGATGAGGAAGCGAACGAGCAAGAACTCCGACCTCCACGGCGACTGGCTCAAACAGGTCGACGTCGACGGCCCGTTCCTCGCCTATCCGGTTCTCAAGGACATGTGGCCGAACGGCATCGACCGCCTCGGCGACACCGACGACCGTCTCGTCACCTTCAAGCAGGCGTTCTCGCGCTGGCAACGCGCGCTCGATCAATACGTAGAACAGCCGAAGACGCCGGAGGCCCGGAGCGCCTACGACGCTGTGCGGCGCGGATGGATCGACGTCGTGCTCGGCGACATCGCGGAGTGGGGCGATGATCGGTCCGCCGTCGACATCACGGTGCGTTCGCCAGGTGAGCAGATAACCGTCACCGCGACCACTGCCTTGAACGACCGGGACGGAGCCCCCGCTGCTCTCCTGCTGATCTGCGAACCCACGTCAGGGTTGCGCGACGCCGGCCTCGACGGCTGGGCAGCCAACGACATCGACCGGCTGGCGATGCTTCTACGCAAGGCGCAGGTCGACGTCGGCATCGTCACCGACGGCCAATGGTGGGCGCTGGTCTGGGCGAAGGAGGGAAAGCCGACCGGATCCGGCATGGTCAACGCCCTCACATGGGCCGAGGAGCCGCTCCTGCGCGACGCCTTCCTCACGCTCATCAACCAGCGCCGCTTCCGCGCCGCTGACGCAGAGCAGCGCTTGTCTCGGCTCTTCGAACGCAGCGAACTCGAAGCGGAGGAGATCACCGAGGCACTCGGCACCCAGGTTCGGCGCTCCGTCGAGCTGCTCGTCCAGGCATTCTCCGAAGCTCGGCTGGAGGCCGCGAAAGCGGGCGATCCCGATCCGCTCGCCGAGAAACCCGACGACATCTATCAAGCGGCCGTCACGGTGATGATGCGGATTGTGTTCCTGCTCTTCGCCGAGGAACGCGACATGCTCCCGACCGAGCAGCTCTACTGGAACTCCTACGCGATCAAGGACCTCCTCGACGAGCTTCGGGCTCAGGCCTCGGGCGGCGAGGAGCATCTTGACGAGACATACGACGCATGGCACCGGTTGCTCGCCGTCAGTCAGGCATTGCACGGCGGAGTCAACTACGACGAGATGCGGATGCCCGCGTACGGCGGCTCGCTGCTCGACCCGGAGCGCTTCCCATGGCTCCATGCCACCGACAGTCGTGGCCTTCGCCTCAAGGTCTCCGACCGCGTCATGCTCCACGTGCTCGAATCTGTACAGACGGTCGTCGCCAAGGGCGAACGACGCCGGATCTCCTTCCGCGAGATCGACGTCGAGCAGATCGGCTACATCTACGAAGGTCTCCTCGGCTATTCCTGCGCCGAGGTCGTCGACGACATCATCCTCGGCCTCGTCGGCAAGGACGGCGCCGAGCCCGAGATCCCGCTCGCGACCATCAACGCTCTTTACGACGAGCATGGCGGCGACCCGAAGAAGTTCGCTGCCGCCCTGACTGCCTGGGTCAAGGAGAACCAGCCGGCCGCGACCGGCAAGAGTGCTGGAGCCTTGGCCAAGATCGTCGAGAAGGAGCCGACCGGCGAGGAGCGCGCTGAGCTTGTGCGGCTGCTGACGCCAGTGGCCGACGGAGACACCGAGTTGCTCGGAACGTTGGTTAGTTGGGGCAATCTGATCCGCCGCGACCTCCGCAAGATCCCGCTGGTGTTTCCCGTCGGCGGCCTCGTCGTCATCGAGACGCCGTCGCGGAAGAACGCGGGCGCCCACTACACACCTCGGTCCCTGGCGGAGGAGGTCGTCCTGCACGCTCTCCAGCCACTCGTTTACGAGCCCGGCCCGCTGCAGACCAACGACGAGGACGAATGGCGGCTCAAGCCAGCCGCTGCGATCCTCGACCTCAAGGTCGCCGACATCGCCGCCGGATCCGGCGCGTTCCTCGTCGCCGCAGCTCGGTACCTCTCCGCACGGCTCGTTGAAGCGTGGATCGCCGAAGGCATCGTTGACGTCTCCGCATCGTCCGATGCTGAAGAGATTCGACGCCAGGCCCTTCGTGAGGTGATCGCCCGCTGCCTCTACGGCGCCGACATCAATCCAATGGCGGTCGAGATGTGCAAGCTCTCACTCTGGCTGGTCTCCATGGACAAGACCAAGCCGTTCTCCTTCGTCGACGACAAGGTTTTCTGTGGCAACTCACTGCTGGGGCTGACGTCGCTTGACCAGTTGCGCTATCTCCACCTTTATCCGAAGCCATCAGCGATGCAGCAGCAACTCTTGGTGGACATCGATGGCAGGATCGCAACCGCGACCAGGCTTCGAGTTGAGTTGTCGAGTCCCGTCGACGAACGCGACCCGATGCGATCGTCCCGCGCAAAATCTCGTCTGCTTGAGCAGTTCCGGGACGTGACTGCCGATCTGCGGTCGATTGCCGATGGAATTGTGGCCGCCGGGCTGCAGGTGGGAGGGAGGTTTGGGCGGCCGCTCGACGACGCGCTCAACACGTTGTCGTGGCAGCTGCACGAAGCCTTCCCCGCAGATGGTTCGGCGGGCGATCGAAAGAAGCTCGACGAGCGGACTGACACGGGTCTGACTCCAACCGTCGAGACGGACTACGAACGTTGGGTACCACTTCATTGGGCGATTGAGGCTCCTGACGTCATTGACATCGGCGGGTTCGATGCAATCATCGGCAACCCGCCGTTCCTCGGTGGAATGAAGATCTCTCCTGCGATGGGATCCAACCTTCGTGATTGGTTCGTGAACGTCTTGAGCTCCCATGGCTCTGGCGGCCGTGCCGACCTGGTTGCCTACTTCCTGCTGCGGGCGAAGGCGTTGCTGCGAGACACGGGTGCCTTGGGTTTGGTGGCGACCAACACGGTCGCGCAGGGTGACACCCGCGAAGTGGGGCTAGATCAAATGGTCGCCTCTGGAATGACAATCATGGGGGCGATTCAGTCACGTCCCTGGCCGGCTGCAAGTGCCAACCTGGAATATGCCGCAATCTGGGCGACGAAGTACCCCGTTCCGCCAGATGTGGGCCGTAGGTGCGATGGGGTCTTTGTGCCGCGCATCACACCACTGCTTGAGGCTGGTGGACGTGCCGAGGGCAATCCAGTCCGATTGAAAGAGAACCTCGGTGTGGCGTTCAACGGGTGCAACATCAACGGGAAGGGTTTTGAGGTCCCTCCAGCGATTGCTGCCGAAATGATCGCGGATGATCCACGGTGCGCAGAAGTTCTAAAGCCACTGCTGGGCGGCGAGGACATCAACCAGATCCCTGACTTGGCCGCGCCGATGTGGGTGGTCGACTTCTACCCGCGCGAGTTGGACGAGGCTGAGACCTATCGCGCTCCGATGGAGTGGGTGTCTCGTAACGCACGTCCGCACAGGCTGTCCCTAGCTACCAAGCCCAAGCTTGGGCAGCGCTGGTGGCGCTTCGAGAGGGACGCCGTCGCTATGCGGGCCGCGATCGCAGATCTCTCGGAGGTCCTTGCCATTGCTTTGGTCAGCAAGAGCCTGATGCCGGTGAGAACGACGGCTGACCACGTGTTCAGCCACGCCCTCGCCGTGTTTGCCACCGAAGATTTTGCCGTGCAAGCGGTGTTGTCGTCGTCCGTCCACCAGTTGTGGGCAATCAAGAATGGATCGGCAATGCGCACCGACCCGCGGTATACGACCGGCGATGTGTTCGAGACCTTCCCGCGACCGCCCTCTACGGGCGCGTTGACAAACCTCGGATGCAAGCTTGAGCAGGACCGAGGGGAGATCATGCTCAGAAGAGGGCTCGGGCTGACCTCTCTCTACAATAAGGTCAACAGCCCGGAGGTTCGCGACGACGTGGACGTCGATCGTCTTCGTGAGGTCCACGCGGCGGTGGATGCTGCGACGGTAAGTGCCTACGGCTGGGAGGACATTCCACTCGATCACGGCTTTCACAGTTACCGCCAGATGGAGCGGTGGACGGTGTCGCCGGGGGCCAGAGTTGAGATTCTTGATCGACTCCTTGAACTGAATCACGAACGGGCCCGTGAAGAGGGTCAGGACGTGTCAGCCCCGATTTCGAAGAATGGACAGGACACACTCTTCGCATGAAAGTCAGCGTATCGACCACCGTACGTGCCGACCTCGTGACGCTGATCGAGCAGGAGCTGCTTGGTCCGCGCAACGGCCCGGAGGAGGAGATCAACGGGACGCCGCGCGCGGCGTACATGGTCGGCGCGCTGGCGCCGGTCACCGTAGATCCCACGCTTGAGGCCACGGTTGTCGGCGACGACGGCGACGATCCAGCCGAGACTGGTCTGGCTATCGCTGATCTTGATCCGATCACCAATGGCCAGTCGGGCGTGCCTGTGCCCACGGATGAAGATCCGGCGGAGGTGGACGAGGAGCGGGATGACGGCGCGAAGGGCGCGTTGACGCATCCGTCGTCGATGGGGCTCCGTTTCCAGGTCCCGCGTCACTGCGGCGTCCTCAGCGTCACCGCAACGTGGGGACGCTACGAGTCGTTTCGTCAGGAGAACGAGGAGGGTCGGAAGGTCCAAGTCTCCCGTCGCATCCCGTTCGAGCGCACGGCGCAGATCGACGTCCGCGACCGCGTGGAGCACGTCGTACTCCCGCCGATCACCCTCGACACTGACGTCACGCTGCGGGTCGAACTGTACCCGCGCGATGACCGCACCATCGTCGAGCTGGCGCTCTCGAACGACCGCACGACAGCCATGGATGCTCCGCCGGGTGATTGGCTCTTCCAGACGAAGCTGAAGATCGAGGCGAACAGCGGCGAGGCGGTGTTTCTGCCTACCCGTGACGTGCTCGCAGATGGCTATGACGAACTCGATCCGGAGCGTCAGCGCCTGGATCTGCAATACCGGCATCGGCTCGAGTTCGCGATCGGACGCACTGCGTCTGTGACCTGGGCGGAGGGTTTCGACGCTGAGGGCGACTCACTGCGGCGTGCCACGTCGGTCGAGACGACGTGGCTTCCGACTGCCGACGTCGCCCAGACTGTCGCCGGCAGTGCGGGTGAGGCAGAGACGGCGATGCGAGCGCTGATGGACCTCGAGCCAGACGGTGTCGACGACGCCTTCATGCCGCTGGTCGAGGGCTACCGCGAGTGGCTCGACAAGCAGGTCGAACTCGCCGCTCAGTTGCCGAGCCATCTTCAGGAGATCGCGGACGAGGCGATCGCGGAGGCGGGTCTCGTGGTGTCTCGACTCGAAGCCGGGCTCGAACTCCTCAAGACGAACCCCCAGGCATTCCAGGCATTCAAGTTCATGAACCGGACGATGCGCGACCAGCGGATGCGCTCCCAGGTTGCTGCCAAACGCTCCGAGCGAGCGTCCTTGTCGATCGAGGACGCCGTCGCCGAAGTGGAGAAGCTCGGCGACGCCGCCGCGTCGTGGCGTCCGTTCCAGCTAGCCTTCATCCTGTTGCAGCTGCCGGCGCTCACCGACCCGACCGACGGCTTCCGCAGCGGGCCAGCAGCCAATGTCGAGCTGTTGTTCTTCCCCACCGGTGGTGGCAAGACGGAAGCGTACCTCGGGCTCGCCGCGTTCACCTTCGCGATCCGTCGCCTCCAAGGTGTCATCGAGACCGACGACGGACCACTGGACGGTGGCGACGGTGTCGCGGTGCTCATGCGCTACACCCTCCGCCTTCTCACCTCCCAACAGTTCCAACGGGCCGCTGCGCTCGTGTGCGCCGCGGAACTGATGCGTCAGGCTGACGAGTCCACTTGGGGGGAGCGTCCGTTCAGCATCGGCCTGTGGGTCGGGTCGGCGGTCAGCCCGAAGCGATATGCCGACGCGAAGCAGCAGGTTCAGACGGCTCGCCAGGACACCGGCAAGACCCACGGGTTGACGGTGCTCCAGTTGCAGCGCTGCCCGTGGTGCGGATCGAGGATCGACCCCAAGCGCGACCTGACGACTGTCGAGACCACAGAGCGCGTCGAGGTCCGCTGCGGCGACCGCAAGGGGCTCTGCCCTTTCTCCCTCGACGGCGGTGCCGGGCCTCTCCCGATCACCACGGTCGACGACGAGCTCTACCGCAACCCGCCCACCTTCCTGCTCGCGACCGTCGACAAGTTCGCCCGCCTCGCCCGCGAGGGCGAGGCAGCCAGTCTCTTCGGCTACGTCTCCGAACGCTGCCCGCGGCACGGGTACCGCCACCCTGACTCCCGAGGGAGTTGCACAGGCCAGTCCCACAACGCGAAGTCTGAGGGCGGCCGGACGTCCCCGGCCGTCCACGTGGCCAAGGTCGGCCGGCTCCGGCCGCCGGATCTGATCATCCAGGACGAGCTGCACCTCATCACTGGTGCGCTCGGCACGGCTGTGGGCGTCTTCGAGAACGCCGTCGATGTGCTGTCCTCCTACGAGCAGGGGGGCGTGACGGTGCGCCCTCTCGTGGTCGCGTCCACGGCGACGGTGCGGAACGCTCTCAACCAGGTGACGGCGCTCTACGGGCGAGGGGTGGCCGTCTTTCCGCCCCAGGTGCTCGACGTGCGCGACACGTTCTTCTCGAAGGAGAAGGCGGTCTCGGAGGAGGATCCGGGCCGCAAGTACCTAGGTGTATGCGCACATGGGATCAGGCTCACTCTGGCGGAGATCCGCATGTCGGAGGTCCTGCTGCTGGCTGGGCAGAAGCTGCTCGACGAACACGGCGACGCGGCCGACCCCTATATGACCACCGTGGGGTACTTCTCCGCGACGAGGGAGCTTGCAGGTATGCGCCGCTACCTCGACGACGACGTGACGACCCGCGTCGCGGGCAACACCGAGCCGTTCCCGCGCCGCACCACGGACTGGACCAGGCTCTCGATCGGGGAGCTCACCGCGCGGATCTCGGCGGAGGAGATCGCCAAGACGCTCGACCACCTCGCGGTGCCTTTCGGAGATCGCTGGACCACCAAGGGCAAGACCGACTACGGCAAGGCGTACCAAGCCGCGATCGAGGCCCAGCAGCCACCGCCGAAGTCCCCTCCGCGTCCATACGACGTGGTGCTCGCGACGTCGATGCTTCAGGTCGGTGTCGATGTCCCGAGGCTCGGCCTGATGCTGGTCGTGGGCCAACCGAAGAACACCGCCGAGTACATCCAGGCCTCGTCCCGCGTCGGCCGCGACGCCCGCAAGCCGGGCCTGGTGGTGTCGCTGGCCAACTGGTCGCGCCCGCGCGACATGTCCCACTTCGAGTCGTTCCGGCACTACCACGAGACGTTCTACGCCCAGGTGGAGGCACTGAGCGTTACTCCCTTCTCGGAGACCGCTATGGAACGCGGGTTGATGGGCATGCTGGTCAGCGCGATCCGGGTCGCAGACGAGGGACGGGCCGCGTCCCTGTCGCCAGCCGACGGCGCCGGAGAGGTCCTCGGCAAACTACCGACGGCGCAGGAGCTCATCGACCGGCTGATCGCGCGGGCGGCGCCCGCAGCCCCGGATGAGCAGACCCTCGAGCGGATGCGCCAGAAGCTGCTCCAAAGGATCGACCGCTGGTACGACAAGGCCAAGGAGTACAGCGGTGCGCTGGTCTACGAGCGTCCGCGCAAGGGTCATGTCGAGTGGCCGCTGCTGATCAGTCCCGAGACCACAGTGCCCACACCCGCCGACCGGGTGTTCGTCGTCGCGAACTCCATGCGCGAGGTGCAGCCGGAGTTCAACCTCCTCGTCAGTCCGGCCCAGGCGAACCTGGCGTTCAGGGAGCCCGCGGCCGCTCCAGGCTGGGAATTCCCGAAGGGTGACGATAAGTGAGCGACACGTCCCTCGACGCCGCCGACCAGGGTCTGGCGCCGGTCACGATCGGCCTCGCCGAGCTCGACCCGATCGCGGATGTCGAGGCCAAGGTCACCAAGAACCGGAGCAAGGTCGGCTCGGTCCGGCCGTCGGCACTGCTGTACACCTCGGGTATCGGCGCCACGGTCGATCTGCCCCACCTGTCGGTGATGCCGCACGGCCTGGACGCCTGGCAGCGCTACTACGACCGTCGCGCCGGAGGCGCCGACGTCATCGTCGAGCCGCGCCTCCTCGAGCTCGTCCGCGCCTACCTCGGCGGGCAGGTCGCCCAGCTGCGCAAGGCGCCCTGGGCGCCCGAGGCACCCGGTGGCTTCGGCGACGAGACGATCGACCTCGGGATCCCGGTGCGCGTCTTCCCTCAGTGGCTCCGCTGCACCGGCTGCAATCTGCTGTCACCGGCCAGCCACCAGATCTTCGAGTTCAAGAACGTCCTGCGGTACCGCCCCGACCAGGCCACGTTCATCCACAAGGACTGCAGGGGCTGGAGCGCCAGCGCCGGCAAGATCAAGGCGCGCAAGGGACGCGAGCAGGCGGTGGTGCCTGCCCGCTACCTGATCGCGTGCGTGAACGGGCACCTCGACGAATTCCCCTATGCCGCCTGGGTCCACCGTGGTCGATCCTGCCCGACCGCCAAGGTTCCGCAACTCCGGATGCGCGAGTGGAAGAGCAACCTCGGCCCGGACGTCCAGATCATCTGCCTGTCGTGCGATGCCAAGCGGGGCATGCTGGAGGCCACCGGACCGAAGGCAGCCGACAAGCTGCCGCATTGCCGCGGGCGGCATCCGCATCTCGACGCCTTCTACAAGTGCGACCAGCCGGGGAAGCTGATGATGCTGGGTGCGGCCAACCAGTGGTTCGCCTCCACGATCGGTCTCCTCGCGCTCCCTCGCGAGGAAGTGGCGACCGTGGCCGACCTGCTGCCGGTGCTGCAGTCGCTCCCGCCGGAGGTCCTCGCCGCGGCGACCGCGAAGGACGCTCTCGCCGGATTCCGCGGATGGGCCGGAAGCATCACGCAGAGCGACCTGTTCGGGAACGCCACCGACGACATCCTCTGGGAGGCGGTCCAGGCGCTCGCTTGTGCCGACGCGGCACCCCCGCCAGCGGAGGTGAGCACCGACCCGACAGACATCCTGGTCCCCGAGTGGCTGGTCCTCACCGACGAGGAGAAGTACACCAAGCACTCTGGCTCCGCCGACTTCCGCGCTGTCCGGCGGAACGTTCCGCAGAGCTTGAAACCGATCGTCCATGAGGTCGTCGCCGTCGAGAAGCTGAAGAAGGTCAACGCCTTCCTAGGCTTCACCCGCATCGACGCCCTCGACCGCATCGACGACAGCAAGAGCCGTGTCGCGCCCCTGACCCGCGACGGTCGACCGACCTGGGTGCCGGCCACCGAGGACCGCGGCGAGGGATTCTTCCTGCAGTTCGACGAAGCCGCCGTGGCCGCTTGGGAGCAGACGGTCCTCGGCCTCGACGTCTGGGAGACCTACCGGCAGACGCACGCACTCAACTTCAAGCGACGGACCAGCAGGACGGCCGACGACATCGACCCCGACAGCCGATTCCCGGCGCCGCGGTACTGGGCTCTCCACACGCTGTCCCACCTGCTCATCCGAGAGGCGGCCATGTCGAGCGGCTACGGCTCCGCCAGCCTCACCGAGCGCATCTACGCCTGGCGCGCGGACGGCGAACGGCCGCCCGCCGCGGGCCTGCTCATCACCACGACCGCGTCCGACAGCGAAGGCACCCTGGGCGGGCTCGTCGACCTGTCGAAGCCGGATCGGCTCGGACCGCTCGTCCACGAGGCCATGAGGCGGGGCGGACGGTGCTCCAGCGATCCCGTCTGCTCCCATCGCCGCCCTCGCGGCAAAGAGGACTTCCTCCACGGCGCCGCCTGCCACTTCTGCCTCTTTGTCAGCGAGACCAGCTGCGAGCGGACGAACCGGTTCCTCGACCGTCGCATGCTCCTCGACCTCATGGTCGATCCGGACATCGCGACACCTGCTCTGCTCGGACCGATCCTCGGGACCTGACCCATGAACGCCGTCGCCCGACTGGGCGAGCTCCTGGCGCCCGCCGAGGCGGAAGCCATCGCGGCCGCCCTCCGCCAACAACGACTCCCGCATCTCGCGGCTCGCCGTGCCTTCGCGGTCAACCGCGCTGAGGTCAAGGCTCTGCTGGCGTCTCTTGTCCAGGAAGTCGGCAGCGCCGACCTGGCAGCCGCCGTCCTCGATGGAATCGCCGCGGTCCCCCGGAGGCCGGGGCCCGAGCCGGTGTGGACCGCCCCGCGGGTCCCGGGGCTCGGCGGCCGGACGACGCTCGCCGTCGCCGACCTCATCAACAGGGCCACGGCGACCGTGTTCGCGGCGACCTACTCGGCCGGCGCCGGATCGGATTACGTCCAGGCGCTCGCGCACGCGATCGACCGCGGGGTCGCAGTCACCGTCATCGTGGACCGTGGGATGCAGGCCAAGAACGGCGGTGCAGTCCCCAACGCGCTCGCAGGCGCGCGGGTGTGGGCGTACGCGCCCGAGGCGGTGGGGCAACACGTTCCCGTCCAGCACGCCAAGCTCGTCGTGGTCGACCGGACATCCGCTTTCGTCACCAGCGCCAACTTCTCCAACGCGGCGGCCAAACGCAATCTCGAGTGCGGTCTGCTCAGTCACGACCAGACCGTCGCCGAGAACCTCGTGCAGCAGTTGGAGACGCTGTACGACCACGGTGCGCTCGTCGACTACTGACGACCCGCCGATCAGCAGGGTTGACGCATGCTCGAGGATGTAGCCATGCGATCGGTGGGCCTCTTCGCCGGGATCGGCGGCTTCGAGCTGGGACTCCAGCGCGCGGGGATCGCGACCGAGCTGCTTTCCGAATACTGGGCCCCGGCTGCGGAGGTCCTCTCGCACCGACTGGATGTCGAGGTCGTCGGCGACATCCGGACCCTCGACGCGATCCCCGAGGTCGACGTCGTCACCGCGGGATTCCCGTGCACGGACCTGAGCCAAGTAGGTCGCACGGCCGGGATCGACGGATCCGAATCGGGCCTGGTGAGGGAAGCCTTCAGGCTCATCGAGCAGAACCCGCCGCGGTGGGTGGTGCTGGAGAACGTGCCCAACATGCTGAATCTCGCGGGCGGCCGCGCGATGTCGTTCATCGCCCAGTGGTTCGAGGACCGCGGCTGGAACTGGGCCTACCGCACCGTCGACTCCCAGTACTTCGGCGTCCGACAACGCCGCCGCCGGGTCTTCTTCGTCGCCTCCAGAAGCGACGACCCGCGTAGCGTCCTGTTCGCCGACGAAGCCGGGATCCCGCGTCGTCGCGACGACCACTCCGCCTACGGGTTCTATTGGACCGAGGGCAACCGCGGGGTCGGTTGGGGGGACGGCGTGACGCCGACGCTGAAGGGCGGATCCAAGATCGGCATCGCTTCGCCGCCTGCCGTCTGGCGGGTGGCCGGCCCTGCTGGAGAGGCCATCGCCCGACCCAGCATCCGTGCCGGCGAGCGACTCCAAGGGTTCCGTGCCGGCTGGACCGACCTCGGGGCCAAGGAAGGCGTGCGCTGGAAGATGGTGGGCAACGCTGTCTCCGTCCCAGTCGCCGCCTGGGTCGGCAGCGGTCTCGTTACTCCCCGCGACCCTGTCGCGGTCGACCGTCGCCTCCTGGAGCCGGGAGATCGATGGCCCGCCGCCGCCGCCTCCATCGGCGGTTCGCGTGAAGCCTGGTCGCTGAGCGAGCGCCCCCTCGTCGCTCGCGGAGGCCCGTCCCTCGATGCGCTCCTCGCTCAGCACGGCTCGATCCCGCTGTCCCGCGGTGCGTCCAGCGGGTTCTACCGCCGGCTCCAGGCGAGCACCCTCCGCGTGCGTGAGGACTTCCGCGTCGCGTTGAAGGAGCATGTCGAGGTGTGCGCGAGTTGAAGCTCCACGAGCTGACCAGGCGTCCCGCCGAGGCCTCGTAGAGGATTGCGATGGAATCGGAGAGCTGGGCGTCCACGCCGGGCGTGCGCCGATCCATGCGCGGCAACAAGCGACGTGACACCAAGCCGGAGCTGGCGATCCGACGGCTCGTCCACGCTGCAGGCCTCCGCTACCGGGTAGACGCCCGCCCTGTCGTGGACCTCAACCGCCGAGCCGACATGCTCTTCACCCGCGCGAAGGTCGCCGTCTTCGTCGACGGCTGCTTCTGGCATGGGTGCCCCGTCCACCACACCGCCGCGAAAGCCAACGCCAGCTACTGGGCGGACAAGGTCGATCGGAACCGCGAGCGCGACGCCGAGACCGATCGGCTCCTCTTGGCTGCAGGCTGGGTTGTCATCAGGGCATGGGAGCACGAGGCTCCCGAGGACGTCGCCGAGCTGATCATCGCGGCCGTTCGGCGTCCAGGAATCACCCCGCGTTCTTGAACTCTTCGAACCTTGCAGAGAGCCGAGCCTTGTCGGGCCGTTCGCTGGAACTTCTCGGCGTCCAGATGCCGCGCCGGTCCATCTCCTGCAGGCCGTACCGCAACATCGGGCCGTCGACCTCATCGAGGATTTCGCGATTGATGTGAACGACGTAGTCGGGGGAGATGCCCAGGATGTTCTCGTCGTAGGCTGCGTGGTGGATCTTGCAGAGCGCCATGCCGTTGGCGACGACGGACAGCCCGTCGTCCACCGAGTCGGCGGTGATGTGCGCAGCATCGAGAAGCGGAGCCTTGCGGAGGTCGCACACGGCGCATCGGATCTCGTACGCACTGAGCACCCGTGACCTGAACTCGGGCTGGTGAAGCCGTTGCCGCACGACCCGCTCGGCGTAGCGGCGTTGGTCGTCGGTCAGGTGCGAGGGGTCCGGCAGGAAGCGAAGGCCTTCGTCCAGCGCTAGAAGGAATCTTCGGTGCTCGGGCTCCTCCTTGACGACGTAGACGGGCATGACGGGAACGAAGCGTCCATCGGCGACCTTCCGGAGCATGACGATCGGCAGCCCGAGGTCCATCGCCATCCGCAGCTTGATGTTCGATCCGCCCTGTGGATCCTGTCCCCGGGGTCGCCTCTCGTAGGAATACCGGTAGAGAGAATCGCCGTGGTCGCCGTCGTCGTACTCGCTGTAGGGATCGCTGACGATCGTCAGTGTCCCCGCGTACGATCTGGGATTCCAGATTCCCTTACCCACGTCCTTGATCCGCTCAGGCCCGAAACCGAAGTCCACCCGGCCGAGCCATTCGCTCGTCAGCACAGCGGAACGCGCGAATTCGGTCCCGAGCGCATTCATGAGCGCGTACCTCTTCGCGAGCTCCAAAGACAGGTCAGCCATGCGTACAGACTTGCAGTTCGCAGTTCCGATCGGCGTGGATCCCAACATTCCCGCGATGGACGCCTAAGGCGCCCTTCTATCGGGCGGGTGATCCATCGGACCTCCGTTGCATACTGCCCGAAACCTCGGAGGAGATGCTATGCCGCACCTGTTCGAATCCAATTGCGCTCCCGACACCTCAACGTGTCGAGCGCGAATCATCGAGATTCTGAACTACCTGGATGATGTTGGACCGATAGACCCGGATCAGTTGATCCAGCGCTCGGAAGCATCGGAATGCGTCGCCGGTCACGGACTCAGATTCGCAGACCTGGCTCCGCTGGTGGTCAGGGGTGAAGACTCCAGGTTGCGCTTGAGCGCTGCTGGGGACGACCTGCTGCTCGACGCCGGGCGTCCTTCGCCGGACTGGGCCGCCCAGCCCGCCGAAGGATCCTCGCGGCTTCGGAAGTGGCAGGCCGAGGCACTGCGGGCATGGTGCGACCACGGACGTCACGGCGTGGTCGAGGCCGTCACAGGTACTGGAAAGTCACGGGTGGGAATCGAAGCCGTCCGGGAGGCGATCTCGGACGACTACAACGTCATCGTCATGGTGCCGACCGTGGACCTCGTCACCCAGTGGATCCGGGCGCTTCAGGAGAACCGGGTCAAGTCCATCGGAGCCGTCGGCGACGGCAGCCGAGCGAGCTTCACATCCCACCGAGTGGTTGTGGGGACTGTGCAGTCGCTCCACTCGAATCCGCCCGTCCGCCCCGATGGCAAGGTTCTGCTGGTCGCGGACGAGTGCCACAGGTATGGCGCGGAGCAGTGGAGCAAGGCTCTTCACCCCAGCTACCGGCGCCGCCTCGGGCTCACGGCCACCTTCGAGCGCAACGACGATGGAATCGCCGGGCTCCTCAAGTACTTCGGCGGCGCGCCCGTCTATCGAATCGGATTCGCCAGGGCCATCGCCGACGGCGTCGTCGCCCGCTACGACGTGAAGTTGCTCGGCGTTCGCCTGAGCAATCTGGAGCGCCGGGAGTACGACCGCGCGGAAGAGACAGCTCGTGACGCGAGACTCCAGCTTCTGGCTGCCGGCTTCCCGACCGAACCGTTCGGTGTCTTCCTCCATCTTGTGCAGCAGGCAGCGGAATCCGATCCGGATCCGACGGTCAGCGACCTGGCACGACGCTATCTCAAGGCGTTCTCCGAACGCATCGACATCATGACGAACGCGTCAGCCAAGCTGGGAGCAGCCCGTCTTCTCGCCCCTGAGGTCGAGAGATCGCGGGGGGCGATCCTCTTCACGCGACGCATCGACATGTCCGAGGAACTGGCATCGGTGCTGACCGAGTGCGGCATCAAGGCCGCCGCGGTCCACAGCGAAACGCGACGCGCTGAACGGCAGGCGCTCCTGACCGACCTCAAGGTCGGGCGCCTCAAAGTGCTCGTTGCCCCCACGATCCTGGACGAAGGACTCGATGTCCCTGACATCGACCTGGGCGTCGTCATGGGCGGGTCGCGGTCCAGGCGCCAGATGATCCAGCGGATGGGAAGGGTCCTCAGGCTGAAGGGCGACGGTAGAAGGGCAACCTTCATCGTCGTCTACGCAGAGGACACGGCTGAGGACATCACCCGCAACGATGGGGCGGAAGGTTGCCTCGATCTGATCGTGGAAAGCGCAGACTCGGTCACGCAGTTGACCGTGGATCGCGACAGATTGCAGCCCGGTGTCGATGATCTCCAGCTTCGTCTGAAGGGCAGAGGCGGCTCCTAACCCGCGGCCGTGATCAGAGGCGGCAGGCGTGGAAGCCGAGGATCGCGGCGAGAAGGCCTTGCGGTCACCACCCGGCAAGGGGTCCCATCGTGTCGAGTGCTGATCTGTGCCGGCCGCTGTCAGCTCACAGGCCCTTGTAGAAGTCCCGAATCGTCGTCGCCATCAGCTTCCGCCGCCCAGCCAGGAACTCCCTGTAGTTGCCGGCTGAGACTGTAGCCAGGTCGGGCGGAACGGCGTTCTCGAGGAGGTTGCGGGCAAGATCCGCGCTGTCCGTGATCTCGCCGAGCGTCAGCTGTCCCGATTCGATCTGAGCCTGTACCTCCGCCATGTAGACCGCGGGCGGCTTGTTGCTGATGCTGATGTTGATCGACGTCTCGGTCAACGTGTAGTTGGCGACCTGGTTGTAGTCGCCCCGGTCAGGGAACCCGTTCCGCTGCAGGTAGTCCTTGGGAACGATGTGGTGGATATCGCCCGACTGCTGCGTCATGGCGGCCACGGTGATGCTCTTGGAGAGGAAGCCGCGGCAGTTGTTGGCCACCTGAGCCGCGAGGAACGTCTGGAAGAACGGACTGACCGTGCTCGTGGTCTCCAATGCGTTCGGCAGAGTCACGGCCCAGAAGGCGTCGGAGAGCTCTGACTCCTCGATCTGCTTCAGATAGGTGGCAGCACCCTGCTCGCCGATCCGGCGGATGTCCTGTTCCCACGTCGACTCGAAGCTGCCGGAGTGCCGGCCGGTGAGCATCGACATCACGAACCAACGCTTCACGATGTGCTTGCGCTCGCCCTCGCTCATGCTCTTGTCGTCACGGAGGCGGAGATAGAGCGCGTAGGCGAAGTTGAGTGCGTTCTTGGAGTTCACCATCCCAGGCGTGATGAAGCCGGCCGACTTGATCAGCATCAGGAAGTTCTCGAAGTGGTACTTGCTGACGATCTGCAGCAGCGACGCTTCGAGCTTGTCGTACGCGACGGGGATCCGCTCCTCGTCGACTTTCCGGGTCTCGGGATCGCGACCGGACAGTTCGCTGACGATGCTCGAGGCCTTTCCGCGGCTGAATCCGACGAGCCCCGCAACCCGGATGATGTCGCTGTAGGCGGGGTCGTAGAGGTCCTCCGCCTCGTCCTTCAGCCAGGTGATGGCCTGCAGGTAGGGCGTCTGCGCGAACTCGGTGTCGTTGTCCTGGATGTCCGTGAAGGCGTGCGGCGCGACAGCCAGGTGGCAGAAGTAGTCGATGAGCTTGCGGAGGTTCCGCCCCCGGTCCCCGTAGGTGGCGATCTTGCTCATCGCGAAGTCGGCGCTGCTGAGGGGGACGCCCTTGGAGTTGATGCGGATGAAGATCTCCGACACCGTCTCGACGTCCAGGTCGTCGGCCAGGCCGATGATGCCGATCTGGGCGTTCTTGATGCGCTCCAGACGCGCGAGGTTGGTCTCGAAGGTCTTCGGGTCGACCTCGGGGTTGCGCTCGAGGTACTCGCGGGCGAAGGACAGCGGCGACTCGGCGTTGAAGTAGTCGCTGATGTCGGCGATCCACTGCGGATCCTTGGCGAGTACGGGAGTACGGGTCGCGAACTCCTCCGTGATGGGGTTGAAGGCGATCACGATGCGCACCGAGCGGTACTTCTTGTCGATGACCTTCATGCCGGCCACGGCCGCTCGGAGAGCGGTGATGCGCTGTTGTCCGTCGATGAGAATCTGCTGGTGAGCCGCGACGTGCCCACCCTTGAGCTTCGCGCCGATCGACTGCCAGGTGATCAGATACCCGACCGGGTAGCCCTTGTAGAGTGAATCCATGAGATCCCGCACCTTCACGCTGTCCCAGACGAAGGGGCGCTGAAGCTCCGGAATCGCGATGCGGTCGCTCTTCACATCCTCCAGGAGCTGGGTGACGGCCGACTGAGTCACCGAGTACTTCGCCATGCTTGCTCCCTTTGATCGATGCTGGACCGTCCCGATCTTGTCGAGGTGGGATAGGGGATGTCTAGAAGCCGCGCTGCGTCGGGTGGCCGAGATGAGGGGGCTCGACTCCAGGCGTTCCTGCGGTACGTGATCGTGCAGAGGCTCCAGAGTGACCATGAGGTGAGGAGATCCCATGTCCGCCCGCAGCATCCCCGAACACCCCACCTTCGTCACCGGCTCGGAGGAGAAGGTGTGGCGTCGCGCGTGCGAGTCGCTTCCGCCGGGGTCGATCGTGCTGCCCAACCTGCGGTTGACCGACCAGACGAAGGACCACGAGGCGGACCTCGTGGTGCTCGTGCCGGAGGCCGGCGTCGTCGTCCTCGAGGTCAAGGGCGGTGCGGTGTGGCACGACGAGGGTGGGTGGTGGATCCGCCGCGGCGGCATCGATGAGTGCTGCTATCCGGTCGATCAGGCCCGCGATGCCAAGCACGCGCTGCGTCGCTACGTCGAGGCCGATCCGCGGTGGGGGAGTCGCGGTCAGATCGCCTGGGCGCACGGCGTCGTCACCCCCAACGCGGCTTTCGCCCCCGACTTCGCCGTCCCGGAACTGCCGCGGTGGGCGCTGCACGACCGCGAGGACCAGGCCGAGCTCGGACGCCGCCTGGCCGAGAACGGGTGGGGTTTGGCGCATGGCCGGCACACCCCGAACCACGACGACGTCGAACTGATCGCCGAGATCCTCGCGGGCCGCGCGCACACTGCCTTCGACGTCAACGCCGACGCTGAAGCGCGCGCCGACGAGGCCGACCGGCTGACCCAGGAGCAGATGGTGATCCTCCAGGTCACCCGGCTGCTGCGACGCGTGGAGATCCGCGGCGGGGCGGGTTCGGGCAAGACCGTGCTCGCGCTCCAGAAGGCCAAGGACCTCTCCCGCGGTGGCGGTGACCGCCACGCCGAGCGCGTGGCGCTGCTCTGCTACTCGATCGGGCTCGCGGAGTACCTCAAGCGGGCCGTCGCGAGCTGGCCGCGCCGCCACCGCCCGGCGTTCGTCGGCACCTACGAGGAGCTCGGTCGGCTCTGGGGCGTGCCGATGGAGGGCGACGACGCCAGCGACTTCTGGGAGGTCCGGCTACCGCAGCTGATGGCCGAGCGGGCGGCCGAGCTCCCCGACGGGCAGCGCTTCGACGCCGTCGTCGTCGACGAGGCGCAGGACTTCGCCGAATCGTGGTGGGCGCCGCTGCTAGGCGCCCTGCGCGACGAGCGGGAGGGCGGCCTGTTCGTCTTCAGCGACGAGAACCAGCGCATCTTCGCCCGCTTCGGCCGCCCGCCGGTGCAACTCGTGCCGCTCGTCCTCGACCACAACCTGCGCAACACCCGCGAGATCCACGACGCCTTCGGACCGCTCGCGCCGAGCCGCATGCTGGCGCGCGGTGGCCACGGACCCGCCGTCCGGTTCGTCCCGGCCACCGCGGACGACGCGCTGGACGTGGCGGACGACGAGGTCGAGCGGCTGCTCGACGAGGGCTGGGATCCCGGTCGCATCGCGCTGCTCACCACCGGGCATCGGCACCCCGAGCAGACCGCCCAGGTCGAGCGGTACGGCAAGGTCGGCTACTGGCGCTCCTTCTGGGAGGGCGAGGACGTCTTCTACGGCCACGTGCTCGGCTCGAAGGGCCTCGAACGCTCGTGCGTGGTGCTGTGCGTCAACGAGCACGAGGTGCGCGAGCGCGCCCGCGAGCGGCTCTACGTCGGCATGTCGCGCGCCACCGACGTACTCGTGGTGGTGGGGGACGCCGCCGTGGTCGCGGCCGCCGGTGGCGCCGAGGTGGCGCGGCGCCTGGGGCTGGCGACGACCTGAAGCGCGCGCCGTTGGGCCTGGTCGTGGGCTCGGGGAATCCGCTCCGATTCTGTCGGAGGGTCGTCGTAGGTTCATCCTCCCCGACACCGCAGGAGGCTCCATGACCGCACCTCGCCCCCTTCCCGAGCGGCCCGGCGCGGCAGACCTCGGCCCCGGCGCCTGGGCCCAGTTCGAGCCGCTGCTCGTGGCGGCCTTCGAGGCGATGCTCGCCGACGGCGGGCCCGGGTACGTCGTCCTGAGCCTGCTCGACGGATCCCCCGACGCGGACGCCGAGGCGGGGTGCGCGCCGTACGTGCAGTTCGTCTCCTATGCCAACGGCACCAGCCTGCGGGCGGAGATCGTCGGCGATGCCTACCTCGCCCCGCAGTACCGCTTCGACGCCGCAACCGACGAGGCGATGCGGTTCATGGGGTGGGAGGGCAACGACGAGACGGAGGCGAACTGGCACCGAGCCATCGAGGCCGGGGCCGGCGAGGAGGCGGGGCTCGCTCGCGACCTCGTGCACGCGCTGCGCGACACCTTCGGCATCACCCACCCGCACCTGCTCGTGCACCGAGCAGACGGATGCGGCGAGGTCCCTGCCCTCCTGCTCGGACTCTGCGCTCAGGACGACGTCCCGCACGACGCCCCCGAGCCCGCTGCCTCGATCTTCGAGCAGACCGTCTGCGAGATCGGCGACCGCGACGACCTCCTCGAACAGGTCACCGCGGTGCTCCGCGAGTGCCTCCCGGAGATGCCGGGCCAGGTGGAGATCGACGACGACGGCGACCTGCAGGTCATCGCCGCGGGGCAGTTCGTCTGGGTCCGGGTGCATGAACTCAAGCCCCTGGTCGAGATCTTCACCCTCGCCGTCGACAAGGTGCGCTCGCCGCGCGACGCAGCCGTCGAGGTCGGCATCCTCAACCGCCACCACGACTGGATCACCTGGGACGTGCGCGACCGATCGGTCTGGCAGAAGGTCGTCGTGCCCGCCTCCCCGTTCGCACCCGCCCACCTCGCCTGGGCGATGTCGCTGTTCCTCGACACGTTGCTGGCCACCCGCGCCGACCTCGCGTTGCGGCTCCAGGGGAAGGCGGCTCGATGAGCGCGCACCAGCGCTCCCTGACGCCCGCGCAACTCGATCGTGCCTGCGGAGTCGCGCTCGGCACCGCCGTCGGCGACGCGCTCGGGGCGCCGTACGAGTTCGGCAGTGCGGCTCTCGGGC
The DNA here is from genome assembly GCF_039536805.1 of Nocardioides fonticola. Classification (NCBI taxonomy): domain Bacteria; kingdom Bacillati; phylum Actinomycetota; class Actinomycetes; order Propionibacteriales; family Nocardioidaceae; genus Nocardioides; species Nocardioides fonticola. The sequence goes on from NZ_BAAAZH010000036.1 coordinate 81,137, forward strand.
CTCAGGGTCCGCAGATGATCGGCGGCGGACTCGGCGGGTTCGCACCCGGGGAGTGGACCGACGACACCACGATGGCGTGGGCCATCCTCGACGTCGCCGCCGGCGGTGCCGACCTGCGCGACGACGCCGCGCTCTCCGCGATCGTCGACCGCTTCCACGCCTGGTTCCGCTCGCGGCCACCTGACATCGGCATCCAGACCCGCGCCGTGCTCAGCGGGCTCACCGTCGATGAGGTCGACGCGTCGGCGGCTCGCACGGCCGCCGCCGAACTGCACCATCGCACCGGGCGCACCGCCGGCAACGGCTCGCTGATGCGTACCGCGCCCGTGGCGCTCGCGCATCTGGACGACGCCGCTGCCACGGCTACGGCCGCCCGAGCGGTCAGCGACCTCACCCACCACGACCCCATGGCCGGCGACGCCTGCGTGCTCTGGTCGCTGGCGATCCGGCACGCCGTCCTGCACGAGGAGCTCGATCTGCGCTCCGGCCTCGCCTTCCTCACGCCCGAGGCTGCCGACTTCTGGTCGGCCCGCATCGATGAAGCCGAGTCCGGGCCGCCTTCGCGGTTCCGGCCCAACGGGTGGGTGGTCGCCGCGTTCCAGGCAGCGTGGTCGGCGATCGTCACGACGCCGGAGCCCGAAGGGCCCGACGCCTGCAGGCACCTGGGAGCAGCGCTGCGCACCGCGATCGCGATCGGCGACGACACCGACACGGTCGCCGCCATCGCGGGCGGCCTGCTGGGTGCGCGGTGGGGTGCCTCCGCAGTCCCGGCCCGCTGGCGTCGGCCTCTCCACGGCTACCCCGGCATCGACGGCGAACGACTCGTCGAGCTCTCCGCACTCGCAGCGCTCGGCCGCCCCGGGCCGTACGGTTGGCCCGAGGTCGCTCGCATCGACTACCGCAGCTGGGCCGAGCGCCCCGTGCTGGTGCCGCACCCCTTCGACGACGGGGTGCTGCTCGGCAACGCGCTCGCGCTCGACGACCTCCCCGGCGCCGTCGGCGCCGTCGTCAGCCTGTGCCTGGTCGGCCGTGAACAGATTCCCTCAGGGGTGGAGAGCATCCGGTTCAGGCTGATCGACGATCCCGCGCCCGATGTGAACCCCCACCTCGACGCCCTGCTCGAGGATGCCGCGCAGACCATCGCCGACGTCCGCGCCGAGGGCACCCGCGTGCTCGTGCACTGCGTCGCCGCGCAGAGCCGCACCCCGGCGGTCGCCATCGCCTACGCGCTTCGACTCGGTCACGACCTCGCCGACGCAGCGGCCGCGGTCAGCGCTGCCCTCCCGGGATCGTCGCCGAACGCGCGGTTCCGCGGGGCGCTCGACCGACTGGCGAGGCGAGGGGCTTCGGTTCCCTGACGCCGTGCACCCGCATCGGGCGGGGTGTCTCGTCTGGTGTCGATGGCCCCCGGCGCCGTAGCTAGCCGTCAGTCGGAATCGAAGCGGACTCGAACGGGGGAGCCGGGAACCATCATCAGCAATCTCCGGCAACTGCGATGCCTTCGCCCATGCTCTGGCCTATCTTTCGCTGAAGCCGCAAGATTCCGATCGCGTCATGAGCTCGCGGTGCGAAACCATAGGAGATGTAGATGCCAAAGCCCGGAATCTTCTGCCTCGAAGGCGAATGGTCGCGAGATCTCCGAGAGCGCAATTCGGTATTGCCACTACTTGAGCTGTTGGAACGATTGAAGGTCGCCGATTACATCCATCGCGACGTCGCAACTTCCAACGAGTTCTGGTACTACCTCAAGCGGTGGGAGCAGAAGGGATACGCCAGCTACCGCATCCTCTATCTGGCAAGTCACGGCGAGTCCGGTCTCCTGGAGCTGGGGAAGGACCGAGTCACAATGGCAGAGCTAGCCGAGCAGATGCAGGGCCGTGCCGCGGGGAGGGTGATCTACTTCGGGTCCTGCCTCTCGCTTGCTCAGTACGACGAAGAGCTTCTGGCCTTTGTGAAGGCCACTGGTGCAAAAGCTGTGGTCGGATACTCGCGCGCGATTCCATGGTTGGAGTCCGCTTCTTTCGAACTGCTGCTCCTCGAAAGGATGCTTCGAAACTCGCGAAGCGACGCCTTCTTCAATCACCTGGTGCGAGATCACGGTGCCTTCGCTGCTTCGTTGGGATTGGTCGTCGCGACCAAGACTCGCGTTTTCGACGCGTAGGTCGGCGGTTGGCGATCTGTGAGCCTTCTTCGTCCCCGTCGTCAATGCCACGAGGATCTGACGTACTTGCCCGCCTCGGGCGCCGTACATCACCGGTTCACGCAAGCCGGGCCGTAGACCCGCCAACCCGGGGTCGCCCCATCCGGTTGACTGAGAAGCAAGCTGGACCTTGAGCTAGGTGTCGATTCGCCTACGCCAGCGGCCAACACCCGTCGGACCCTTGTAGACGTCGATCAGGGCGGCGTTGAGCAGCGCGTGCGCCAACAGTCCGCCGTCCTGCACATCGGGAAAGGCGAGCGTCGTTCTTGCGCCGCTCGTCTCGATCTGGCTGGTCATGTAGGCCAATACCCGCGCGGGGTGGTGGAGTTCCTCGGGCAGTCCATCCAGAAGCCCTGTCGGTGTCTCCCACTCATTGAGGCGCAGGAACCAGTTGAAGCTGGCAAGCGGGTTTCGACCCTGCGATCGAGTCTCCGAAGGCGAATCCGACGTCGATGCCGGCGGCTTCATCAGCCGGCGACGAGCGAAGGGAAGCAACGCAGGCGGGTCGATGTCGACTCTCTTCGGCGGCGGCTTCCTGCCTTCGAGCTTGGCCTTGGAGTTCATGGCTCCCCGGCCGCCGCTGCTCTCCGATGGCTGCGGGAGACGGGCCGGTTCCTGCTGAGGTGGCCGCGCGTCGTGCTCGGCCAGGGCCTTAGCACTGGTGGGGGTCCATAGGCCGCTCGCTGTCATCTGGCAATCGGAGAGGCTGTGCCAGTCCTCCCGCGAGTGCGAGGTGGTCCCGACGAGGATGTGTTCGGGGCGGCCGAGCTCCGCCAGCGGGACGTCGTGGGCGTGCGCGATCTTGAACGCGACGCCCCTGCGATTGATCACTTCGCCGATTAGTGCCTGGCTGATCTGGCTTCCGAAGAGCCAGGTGACGGTCTCGACGCAGGCGCGGTACCGGTCGTCGCGAGACTCCCACTGCGGGACGGTGATCGACGAGATCTGGACCTCGATGGTGTTTGCGCCTGAGTGAACGTCGACGCGAAGGTCGGCGCGGCCTGCGTCCGGGAGGCGTGCCTCCAGGGTCGAGTCGAATCCTTGGGCCGTGAGCCAGTCGGCGAGGATGGTCTGGAGGAGCAGGTGCAACAGTGAGCGCTCGATGGCTTCGGGCTCGGTGGCGAGATCGCAGTGGTGGGCCTCACCGGCCCGGTGACGGAAGTGGTTGGCCCGGACTTCGCCGGCAACAAGATCGAGCAGGTGACCACATCCTCCGCCCTGGGTGCTGCACCAGAACCTGCGGTCGTAGGCCGAGCGGAGGCTGCGCGCTTCGTCGGCGTCCTCGGGGAGGATGACGAAGGCGGTGCCATTTGGTCCATCGGTGACCGCGTGGGAGAGCAGAACAGACAAGGCCAAGGCTCCTCGAGAAGGTCGCCGCCGGGCTGGCGAGGTGTCTTCGACGGCATGACGTCGGACGTCGATCCGCTCAGGCGTGTTGTGGAATCGCGTGCATTCCGCCGACCAGTGCTTGCGCCGAGGGCAGAAGCCAGGGTGTCGACGATCTGGTTGGGGGAGAGGTCAGGAGAGCGGCGCTTCGTGGTGGCCGAGCAGCCGCTCGACGAAGTTCATCGCCTCGGGCAGCACGGTGCCGGGTGAGATGACGCGCGCGCCGGGTCCGCTGGCCAGCAGCATGAGGCCGACGCGCTCGCCGTCCGGGGGGAGCAGGTCGAGGTCGGCGACGAAGGCGTCCTCGTCCTCGGCGACCGTCTCGATCGATTCGGCGTACATGTCGACCACCCAGCGGGCGTCCTGCGGCAGCTGGAGGCGCACGCGTGAGGTGGCGCGCTGGCGCACGAGGAGCTGCTCGACATCGGCGGGAGGCTCGAAGGTCTCGTCCAGCACCTCGACCGCGCGGACGTTGGCCAGCAGATAGGTGCGCAGGTTGCCCTCGGGACCGACCGGCCCGGCGTCCACCTCCCAGCCGCGGCGCGTCTGCACCAGCCGTAGAGGCTCGATGACGCGCTCACGGACGCCGGCGGCCCATGCGCGCGAGTAGACGATCCGCACGCGCTGGCGGTTCTCCTGAGCCTCCTGGAGCAGCCGCAGGTCGGCGGCCGACCAACGCCGTGCGGGTTCGACGGCCGTGGAGCTGCCGTACATCGTCTCGGCGATCACCTCGAGCGCGGAGGAGAGGTCGGCGTCATCGGGTTCTACGTCCAGCAGCGCCTGGCCGGCGGTGTAGACGACGGCCAGCTCGCCGGCGTCGAGGTGCTCGACGCCGAGACCGGGAGAGACGTCGCCCGCGACGCGTACGACGATGCCGTCGGAGGCGTCCTCGTCGTCCTCACCGCCGGAGACGAACTCCAGGGCGGGGCGTCGGAAGATGTCGTGGCCCCAGCCCCACGACTCGAGGTCGAGGTAGGCGATGAGGTCCTGCTCGAGGGTGGCGGCGTCGGTGCCGAACTGCTCGGCGAGGGCCGTCAGCGCGAGCCCCTCAGGGTAGGAGGAGAGGACGTCGATGACCTGCGGCAGCCGGGCCAGCCGCACCACGTAGAGCGGCGGCTTCATGCCAGACCCGCCATCTCGCGCAGCTCGTGCAGGAGCTCCTCGCGCACGGAATCGGGGGAGAGGATCCGCACCCGGGATCCGAGCACGTAGACGCGTGCGCGGAACGCTGCGCGGTGCGTGACGCGGTAGGTCATGTCGACGTGGTCGCCCGTCTCGCCACGATTCAGGGGTCGCATCAGCCACCGCTCGACGTCCGGCTCGAACTCGCGCGCCGTGCGCAGCGTGATCTCAACAGGCGCGTCGACCTCCCACCGCAGCGGGTGCAGCGGGATGCGGCGCAGCTCGGGCACCTCGGCGGCGGTGCCGGGCGGCTCTAGGCGCACCTGCGACATGCGGTCGACGACGAAGTGCTTGACCACCTCGCCGTCCTGCTCGATCCCGCTGAGGTACCACCGGTAGTTCTGGAACCGCACCGCGCCCGGGTGCACCTGCCGCTCGCTGCCCTTGTAGGAGAAGCGCATCAGCGAGCGGGCGCGCACCGCCTGCAGGCAGCGGGCGAGGGCCTCGCCAGCCTCGTGCGGGACGACGCGCGTGTGCACACCGACGCTGTCGGGCAGGCTCGCCGCCTCGACGCCGAGGCGCCGGGCGAGGTCGCCCCGGTCGGCGAGGATCATCGCCCGGTGCAGCGCCGAGCGCTGGGCGTCGGTGAGGGCGAGCTGGAGCCGGTTGTCGCGGGTCTCCATCCGGTAGCGGCCCGGGGCGCCGTCCGCGGAGATGCGGTCGATGGTCCAGCCCTGGCGGCGCAACAGCCGGAGGTCGGCGCTCAACTGGTCCTGGGGCGCTCCCGTGGCGGTGTAGCCGGCAGCGGCCATCAAGTCGTCGGCCGACGCGCCGACCCGGCCGGCGTTGTCGAGCACGGCGATGATGCGCGCGAGTCGGCTCATCGCCGCCACCTGGTCGCGTCCTGCGGGCACGGGTCCTCCCCCCGGGTCGTGAAACGCTCGTATCCTGCACCGCGGGCGGACGCGAGGTGCGCGAAACGAGGCGACCCCGATCGATACGGCCTCATCGGGTGAAGTCGCCCCGGATGCGCTTCGGGCTCATCATGCTCGGGGGGTCCGAGAGAACAGCCGTGTCGTTCGAAGCCGCCGTCGGAACGCCGCGGTTGTCTCGGACCGAGTCGCCAGCATCCGGGCCATGTCCGAGAACAGCCCCACGAACCCCGAGGCGCCGGCCGCCGCCTGGCTCCCCGACCCGCACGACCCCACGCTGCTGCGCTACTGGGACGGCGCCGGCTGGACCGGTGCCACCGCGCCCCGACAGCCGTCCCTCGACGACCCGACGCCGCCCACGACGACCGAGTCGACCCCCGACCAGCGGACCCGACGCCCGCGTCGACGTCTCGTCATCGCCGTCCTGCTCGCCGTGACCATCGCCGGCACGGCGATTGCCGGCGGCGTCTGGAAGCACCGCTCCGACGTGGCGGCCGCCGAAGCCGCCGCTCGCAAGGCAGCTGCCGCGAAGGAGCGCCGCGAGGCCGAGGAGGAGCAGGCCGCCCGCGAGGCCGCCGAGCGGGCGCGCTTGCAGCAGGCGCGCGCCGACTATCGAGGATGCACGACCCAGGTCGGTCCGCTGCTCGACGCCCTGCGGCGTGTCGACGCCCGGCTCGACGTCGGCGTCTCCCAGAGCCAGCTCTCCTCGCTCGTCGGCGCCGCCTCGGTGGCCTACGACCGCGTCGAGTTCGATCGCATCGACGCCGAGTGCGCCAGCGCGGCCGAGCGGATGCGGGTGGCGCTCAACGCCTACATCGGCACCGTCAGCACCTGGAACGACTGCATCTTCGACGACACGTTCAGCTGCGATGTCGACCGCGACATCCTCGCGGGCATGCGCGCGAAGTGGTCGCGCGCCTCCGGCCTGATCCAGCGCGCTGACAGGCTCATCGACTCCCTCGACCCCGACCGGCCCGCCCCCACCGGAAGCCTCGCCAGCTGAGCCCTTCACGGCTCGCCTGACGCCGCCGTCGTCCGCATCAGGACGACGGCGGCGTTCCGTATCGCACGACGACCGCCCCGTCGGCGGTGCGGATCTCCCCACCGGTGTGCGCCTTCCACTTCGTCGTAACGAGCGCGGCGAGGAACGCTCGTCCGATGGGGAGATCGCGGGCATGCGGGACGGCGTCCTCGGCGGTCCAGGCGATCTCGTCGTGGTCCCACGAGACGCCGCCGGCCTCGGCGCCGTCCGAGCCGAGGATCGGCACGTAGAAGTCGTTGCGGTTCAGCCGGGGGAGCAGCGCCATCGTGTCGGCCGGCTTCAACGCCCGCAGGCGCCCACGGTCGCGGCACTCGGCAAGGAGGCGGTCGATGACCACCCGCCCCAGGGCGCGCTCGTGATCGGGTGCTTCGGCCTGAGCGCGCAGGCGTTCGGTGTACCCGTCGAGCCCACCGGCGCCCCGGAGTCGTGCGTCGAGCGCCTCTGCCTCGAAGCGGACCCGCTCGGCGAGGGTGTGGTGGGCAGCCAGGACGGCGGCGTGGATGCGGCGGGAGCTGGGCAGGTCGAGGCGGAAGGTGCCTTCTTCGTGCGGCATGGAGGTCTCCTGGGATGCGAACGCCCCGCCGGACGCGACGTCCGGCGGGGCCGAGGGGATGGGCGTCAGAAGTTGTTCTGGAAGGTGAAGGGGAAGCGCCCGGGCTTGAAGTCGTCGAAGCTGATGAACTGCACGGTGACCGTCTGGCCGGGCTTCACGTCGGTGGCTGACCCGTCGAGGGTGGTCACGATCGTGGTGCGGTCGCGGGCGAAGAGGGTGACGGTGAAGAAGTTGTCGCCGCCGTCCTGGTCGTCACCGGTGTAGGTGATGCGGCCGATCCCGTCGAAGGAGCCGAGACCGTCCTTGCGGATCTGCAGGGAGTCCAGCCGCCAGTCGCCGTTCTGCTTCGGCAGCACGAACGACGGCTTCGTGCCGTCGTCGGGCGCCGGCTGGTCGTCGGCGGTGTCGGCCGGCTCGGCCTTCGCCGTCGGCTCCGCGCTCGACTCGTCGTCCGCGGCGTCCTCGACGGCGGACGTCGTCGGGCTGGCGGAGGCCGGGGTGTCGGATGCTGTCGGCTTCTCGTCGTCCGACCCGCCACCTGCTGCGCCGCCGATGCCGATCAGGACGACGGCCGCGATCGGCAGCAGGAAGCGCTTCTTCTTGAACCAGGGCCGGTCGGCCTCGCCGGCCGCCATCGGCGCGGTCGGGTACTGGGTCGGCGCGGGCGCCAGCGGCGCGACCTGCGCCGTCCACTGCGAGCCGTCCCAGTACCGCTGCTGCCCCGGCACCTGGGTGTCCGGGTACCAACCCGGAGGAGTGTCGTTCTCGGTCATGGGGGGAGCGTGGGGCGGAGGTCCGAGGGAATGGAGGCCGGACTGCTTCCGCGCTGTCGGAGCCTCCGCCTAGCCTCCGCGGTATGGAGCCATCCCACCTCGACGCCGGAGCCCGGTCCTGGTTGAGCGGCCTGCCGCTCAACCGCAAGGAGCGCTACTACACCGGGACGGTACTGCCAGGACTCGTGTGCGGTGACGACTTCGCCCACCTCGATCGCTTCCTCGCCCTCTGCGGGCTCCCCGTCGAGGTCGATCGCCGACCCGACGGACGCCACCAGGTGTTGGTGGTCACCGAGTACGGCTTCGCCGAGTCCGTCTTCACACCCGAAGACGTCGCACGCTGGGGGAGCGGGCTGCAGGCCGACACCCCCGACGTCGTCATCGCCGGCGCCGACTGGCTGCTCGCGGTCGAGGCGAAGATGTTCCACACACCGTCGGCTGCCGATCTCACGGCGCAGATGGATCGCCAGGCTGCTGTCATCGGGCTGTGGGTCGAGAAGCTGGAGCTCTCCGCTGAGCGCGTGCGGCACGTGCTGCTTCTGCCCGCCGAGCTGGCGAAGAAGTCGGCGCAGTCGGCGCATCCCGTGGTGACGTGGGAAGCCGTGCTCGCCGAGTTCCAGCAGGTCGGCGTCCCCTACTGGGCGAACGTGCTTGCCTCCGCGCTCGACTCGTACGGCTCCCTCGCCTCGGCTGCCATCTCGTTCGGGAAGAACAAAGACCGGCTGCTCACCGGCTCGGAGATCCTCGAAGCCGTCAGCTCCGGCGAGGTCGCGATCGGCGCTGTCGGGCGCACGGGCGGACGACACGGCAAGGCGTTCCTCGAAGATCTTGCGAGCGGCGGCTGGCGCGCCCGTCGCTACGAGGTGCGCGCCGGCGAACCGCCGAACAAGAACTGGTTCACCCTCGCCGACTTCCTCGCCGCCGTCGCCTCGGCCGATTCCCTCGGAGGTTCGGACTAGCGTCGCGACCATGGAGTTTCATCCGTCGGTGATCGAGGCCGCGTCCTGGCGCCTCGCCGTCACGCTCGTGCGCCGCCACCGCGATCTGGTCATCGGACGCGAGCATCCAGGCGGCGGCCAGTACGACTGCCTCGCCATCCGATCGGACGCCGGGCTGCTGGTGTACCTGAACAGGGTCGGGTCGATCCAGGTGCACAAGGACAGTCGGGGCGGCCCTCTCCCCGTCGGTGTTCCGGTCGCGCACTGGGACGACTATCTGTCTGCCGCCGATCCGCTCGAGATCATTCGGAGGATAGAGAGCACGGCGAGCCTTCCGTCGCCGCAGACCGCGCTGTCCAGCACTCCTCGGATCCTGGCGTATCGACTGATCGCCGACTTCGCCGCGATGGCGGTGATGTCGCGCCCTCTGGAGATCCGTCCCTGCGGCATCGGCTCCTCCATCGACGGCGGGCCGGCGGAGTGGCTGGAGGATCATCCGCGGATCGCCCGAGAGCTGGCAGCCCGCCACGCCGGTCCCCAGGACTACTGGCTCGTCCGCGGTCGCGGGATCGACGTCGTGCTCGACGTCCGCGGGCGCGCCGTGAGCCCGGACGACCGCGAGATCGATCTCGGCACGCTGTACGTCGGACTCGGCCACAGCCTTCCTCGGCTGGCAGCGCGCGTCATCGAGGAGTGCCGATCACCGGCGGAGCCCGGGCCGGTGGTCCTCACTTCCTGCGAGCTGTGCAGTCTGGAGTTCGACGCCAGCCGGAACTTCTGGCGCGACCAGTTGTGCCCGCGGTGCAGCGACGAGATCGCCGTCTGAGAGCGTTCGTCGCCCCTTACAGCTACACGACTCGCTCGCCGAAGCGCGGGTGACCGTCAAATTAGTCAGGAGACTTGTCCGATGGAGTATTTCGTTGCAGAGGGCCTGACGCATATCCGGGTAGATTCCGTGGCGTTCGTCAGCAGATGTGAATACGAGTATTCAGAAATCTTGGTGGATTGGGTAGGCAGCCATGTACCGGCGGCTTATGATCCCTGCCCCGGGTGCTGGTCCCGGCCTGTCGATCGCGACGATGAACCCATTGACCTCGTGGAGGCCCAGGGCGTTTACGCGATTGATGACGATGCGCATCTCTGGATCTCTCGTTCGGTGGATTCGTGGATGTCGGCATGTGGTCGAGAGGATCTGGATGTACTCGTCGCATGGGCGGGCGCAGAATGGCCAGAAGCGTATGGTATCTGTCCTATTTGTGACGCTCTTGTCGATTGGGATTGGTCGGAACTCGACGAAGATCAAAGCCGCGATCCAGGGGCCGCCGATCCCTACGTCCGATACCGCGTCTGGGTGACCCAGGACGGGACTCAGCACCGAGCTCAAGATCGCAGTCTGACAAGCGCCATGTGTGGTGCTGCGATTCGCGCGGGGGCGGTGCCCAGCTTCGTGCAGTCTGGCGGAGTCGCCCACTGCCACGACTGCGACAGAGCTGTGGGCCGCGCGCGTGCCATCGGATCATTCGAGGCACTTGTTACATGTTCCGCCGAAGTTTCGACGACACCGAAAGCGGTCAACGAGGGGAAGCGATCGAAGAAGCCGCGACGTGCATGGGCGGAGCCGCCCCCACCTTCCGCAAATCTTCCAGTCGATCCGGACAGCCGAGAATCAGCTCGCGCGCCGAGCCCGGCCGAGCGGCAGGCGATGAAGGAAGTCGCTCTGTTCGGCCGAACGATGGTCGTTCCGACTCGCTTCTTGCGAGGTGGCTCCCCAGGCCTCGGTCGGCGCCGATGACCCAATAAGCCTGATCATCGTCAGGGGCTGCTCTTGCTGGGCTGACAGGCGACGACGTAGACGTCGTGGTCGGAGAGCCGCCGCCCCTCGAGTTCCGCGACCACCCGCTCGGCTGCGACGATGCTCCACGCCCGCGGCACCGCTATGTGATCGATCGAGCTGATCCCTTCGATCCGATGCGGAAGGTCGGCCGTCGGGAGCTGCAGGTGGAGTCTGTCGATCGCCTCCGAGAGCCATCGTCGTCCGGCGATCGTGCCGGCGGTCTCAGGGCCGGTGAAGCTCTGATTCCAGTCACCGCCCCAGACCTGCGGCCGCATTGCTGCGATGGCGCTGGCCGCATGGATCTGCTTGTCGATGAGCTTCTCGCCGACCCAGAAGTCGCGCGGCGTGCAGCCGCGCCAGGGAAGGATCGAGGAGCAGAAGCGGACGCCGTCGATCACTCCGGCGACCGACGCGGGATGCGGCTGGTTGACCTCGGCGATCGGCTCCCGTGACGCGATCGCCGACCACCGGCGGCGCGGAGCCATCGGCTCCGTCGTGCTGGCGACGTGCCACCCGGAGAGATCCAGACGGTCCGAGACCTCGGTCAGCAGCAGGACGTCGCATCGCATCTGATCGATCAGACTTCGATGGGCGTCGCCATGTCGTCCGGCCAGGTTCCAGGTGCCGATGCGCAAGGACCGTCCCTCCTCGACGAGACCGGATGCAACATGTTGCAGCCGGTCATCGTGACTGATGGGCCGACCTTCCCCGATCGCGAGGTCGGCGGCAACAATCCCTCCATGCCGACCCGCCTCGTGTGCCCCTTCCACACCGATGAGGACCTGGCCGGGACGCCGACCGGGGACGGCGTCCTCGCCTTCACCTGCGATCGCACAAACGGCCACCCCGCGCCGGGGCCGTTCTCCTGGCTGCACGACCCGGTCGCAGCGGAAGGCTCGAACTCGTCGGGCTTCAGTGGCCTGGCCGAGGAACTCGGTCTGCCGCAGGATCTGCCCGTCGTCCTAGCCGGCCTCGGCGACGGATGGTTCGAGTACGGCCTCGTCGAGCGCGCGTACGCCGACGCCCACCCCGAGGAGTTCGCGATCATGGTCGAGAAGTGGGGCCACACCGCGATCGCCTCGGCGAAGTACACCTGCTCGTCCTATATCGCCGGTGTCCTCGGCGGTCTCTCCCGTCTCGGCGAGATCGCCTACCACGACGGCCGCGGCACCGGCCGGTGGTCCTACAACAGCTCGATCTCCTACTGGGCGAGCGAGCCGCAGCCCTGGAGCACGCGTACGACCTGGGTCGATGTCATCGGTGACGACTCAGCTGAGGCGCGGGACGCGGACGCCGAATGCCGACGCTATGTCGGCGTCTGATCCGGCCGCCTTCGCGGGTCATCTGACCCTCGGGGGCATCCTCGACCTGAGCGGCGTCGATCAGGACGAGCTCGTGGTCATCCGCCACACCTTCACAGCCGGTGGGCTCGAATCGGCCGCCGACCTCACGGCTGAGGGCGTGCTCGCCTACACGCAGTGGCAGACCATCGGCAACAAGCTGGGAAAGACCCCGCCTCGCCTGTGGCTGGTGTTCATCGCCGACGGCGGCCGACGCTCTCGCCTTCTCGCTGCCTACGAGAACCATGGTGAGCTCGGAGCTGAGCGGACTGACACGATGAGGCGCTTCGATCTCCGCCCCTCGTCGCTCTTGGAGGCGTTGATGGATCGCCTTGTCATCGAGTGGTCCGGAGATGCGGTCAACTGGGCGAAGTCGGCGGCATCGGCTGCGAGCTTCCCGGTCGTGGAGATCGCCGACCCCGAGGCTGTGCCGTTCCCAGGCTTCGACCGCGTCCTGATCAGTCACGGAGAACTCCGCGACGTCATGGAGGACTCGCGCTACGCCGCGTGGCGCACCGCGCTCGGATCAATACAGGGGATCTACCTCATCGCCGACACCGAGTCTGGGCAGTTGTACGTCGGGAAGGCAGACGGCAGCGAGCGCATCCTCGGACGTTGGGCGCAGTACGCCCGCGACGGCCACGGCGGGAACATCGCCCTCCGGCAACTGGCCGGGCTCGACCCCGACCACGCACGTCACTTCCAGTTCTCGATCCTCCGCGTCTTCGGGCCGAGCGTCCCGAGCGCTGATGTGGATCAGGCGGAGGCCCACTACAAGCGGGCGCTCCTGAGCAGGCAATTCGGTCTCAACCGGAACTAGGAGAGTCGCGTCGGAGAGACGAAGGGCCCGCGGCCGTCGTCGGGAAGTTGGTCGCAGCCGGGCCGCGACCAACTGGCGTCTCGCGCAGAGCAGGACCGCCCTGAGAAGGCGGCTTGGTTGTCGAGGCGCTCGCCGCCACCATTCGGGAATCTCCAGACATGCGACCCACCCCCAAAGAAGAAGGCCCCCGCCGAAGCGGGGGCCTTCTGAGGTCGCAGGTGGAAGCCCTGCTTGCTCGTGGGCAGGGGCGGGGTCGAACCGCCGACCTATCACTTTTCAGGCGATCGCTCGTACCAACTGAGCTACCTGCCCGAGCGAGTGCACCTTACAACAGGGGGGCGGGGGCGTCCGAATCGACCTGCTTTGCCGCCGTCCGCGCGGCACACCTATGCTGGGCGCGCGCCGCGAGGCGCTGGCCCCCATCGTCTAGCGGCCCAGGACCCCGCCCTTTCACGGCGGTAGCGCCGGTTCGAATCCGGTTGGGGGTGCCAGGTCGACGCGCCGCCCGCCGCGGGGCGCGAGAACGGGGTCGCACATGAGTCGTCGCACTGCCGTCATCGTCGGGGCCGGGCCGGGTGTCAGCGGCTCGCTCGCCCGCCTCTACGCGGACGCCGGGTGGAACCTCGCCCTCTTCGGCAGCCACCCGGACGCCGTGGGGGCGCTCGCCGACGATCTGCGCGAGCGCGGTGCGGCGGTCGACCACGAGATCGGCGACCTGGCCGACGTCGCCGACACCGACGACAAGCTGCGCTCGCTGGCCGAGCGGGCCGAGGAGGTCGGCCTCCTGCACTTCAACCCGAGTGTCTTCCGCGAGGCCGACGCACTCGAGCTGAGCGTCGCCGACCTGCTCGCCGACGTCGCGATCGGCGTCGGGGGTCTGCTGACCGCGGTGCAGGCCGTCGTCGGCTCGATGGGTCCGGGCGCGCGGGTCTCGGCCACCGGCTCGATGGCCGCCGACCAGCCCTGGCACCGCGCCGCCACGCTCGGCGTCCAGAAGGCCGGGCTGCGCAACCTCGTGCTGGGCCTCGACACCACGCTCACGCCGTCCGGCATCCGCGCGGTCAGCGTCACGGTGCGCGGTGCGCTGGGCAGCGAAGGCGCCTTCACCCCCGACAAGGTCGCCGCCGCCATCTACGCCGCCACCTGGCGCGAGGACGCCGACTGGACCCCCGAGGTCTCCTACGAGGGCTGACGGCGTCGTGACCACGCCGGCCGACCGCAGCCCGCGACGTCGAGCGCTGCTCGTCGTCGGCGTCCTCCTGCTGCTGGTCCTCACCGACCGCGCCCTCGGGACGGCGGCCGGCTGGTACGCCGGGCGCGAGTCCGGATGCCCGGGCCTCGGCGTCCACGTCAGCTCCCTGCCCACCGGGACGCCGGCCGCCTGGCAGCTGCTGCGCGGACGCTTCGGTGCCGTCGACGTCGGCGGCGACCGGGTCGAGGCCGCGGGCGTCGTCTCCGACCTCGACCTGCACCTGGACGACGTCGACGTGCGCGGCGAGCAGGTGGGCAGCCTCGACGGCGAGGTGCGCATCGCGTGGAGCGAGGTCGCCCGCTACGTGCGCGGCCAGGAGCCGTTCGCCGCCGACACCGACCTGCGCCTCACCGGCCTCGGCGACGACCGTGTGCAGGTCGACCTCACCGTGCCGGTCGTGCTGGTCGACGTCCCCGTCAGCCTCACCGCCCGCCTGGACGCCGTCGACGGCGCCGTCGCGGTCACCGCCGACCGGCTCAGCGTCGCCGGCATCGACACCTCCGCGCTGCCGCCCGGCCTGGAGCAGCAGGTGCTCGATCTCGCCTCCCGCACCTGGCCGGTCGACCTCCCGCCCGGCGTCGTCCTCGACGACGTCCGCGCCGCCGGCGACGACCTCGAGGTGCGGGTGAGCGGCGCCGACCTGCGGCGTCCGCAGCTCCAGGACTCCTCGGTCTGCGCCGGGTGACCCGGCGAATTGGGCGCCGGGCGGATCCTGGGATATGGTTCCCACGCGTTTGGCCCCGTAGCGCAGTTGGTTAGCGCGCCGCCCTGTCACGGCGGAGGCCGCGGGTTCGAGTCCCGTCGGGGTCGCAGAGTGAAGAGGTCCGGATCATCGATCCGGGCCTCTTCTTGCTTCTCGGGCATGATCGAGCCGTGCCGCTGGAGATGGACGCCGCCCGCTTCGACGCCCTCGTCGACGACGCCCTCGACGCGATCCCGCCCGAGCTGGCCCGCCTGGTGCAGAACGTGGTGGTGCTCGTGGAGGAGGTGCCGCCGCCCGAGGAGCCCGACGACCTGCTCGGCCTCTACGACGGCGTCGCGCTCACCGAGCGCAGCGGCGACGCCCCCTTCGAGCTGCCCGACCGCATCCTCATCTTCCGCCGCCCGCTGCTCCAGATGTGCGAGAGCGAGGAGGAGTTGGTCGAGGAAGTGCGCATCACCGTCGTGCACGAGGTCGCCCACCACTTCGGCATCGACGACGACCGGCTCCACGAGCTCGGCTGGGCGTGAGCGGCGAAGCCACAGAACTCAGGCGCCGAGCACGAACCCCACCCAGCACGCCGCCAACCCGGCCACCACGGTCAGGACGGCGTACCGCGCACCCGCGCCGGCGTCCTCGCGCCCGAGGGTCGCGGTCTGCACGGCGAAGGAGGAGTACGTCGTCAGCCCGCCGCAGAAGCCCGTGCCGAGCAGCGCCAGGGCGTGCCCCTCGACGGCGAGCCCCGCCAGCAGGCCCAGCACGAACGAGCCCGCCACGTTGACCGCGAACGTGCCCCACGGCAGCGCCGGCCGGTCGAGGCGCTGCCCGACCCACCACCGCAGCGGCGCCCCGACGGCCGCCCCGAGGGCGACGAGCACGGGCGTCACGACGCCTCCCGGGACGCCGCCGTAGCAGCCAGGACGGCGACCGCGCGGCGTCCGAGCGCCACCGCCGCCAGGCATGCGGCGAGCGTGCCGACGAGGTAGAGCCCGCCCAGCGCGACATGGCCGCCGTCGAGCAGTGCCCGGGTCTGCTCGGAGGCCGCCGAGAAGGTCGTGTAGCCGCCGAGCACCCCCGGCCCGAGCAACAGGGTCAGCCGCTCGTGACGGCGGGCGGCGGCCCACGCCGGCAGGAGTGCGAGCAGCAGGCTGCCGGAGACGTTGATGGCGAAGGTGGTCCAGGGGAAGGTGCCGGCGGCGTCGTCCCAGGTGCTCGTCAGCCACCAGCGCAGCACGGCGCCCACGGCACCGCCGAGCGCGACGAGGGCGAGCCGGCCGGGGAGTCCCGCGGTCATCAGGAGGCGGAGCTCGGACGGCTCTCGGCGTGCGCGGGCACCGGTCCGTCGAACGGCTGCGGCTCGCCGCCGTCGATCTGGCGGACGGCCTCCCCGAGGTACCACTCCTGGAACGCCCGCTGCTCGGGGGAGCGGGCCAGGGAGAGCAGCCGCTGCTGGCGGCAGAAGTCGTCGGCGAGATCGAGCAGCTCGAGGAAGCGCGCCAGGGAGCGGCCGGCCCGGCGCGGGACGACGATCTCGAGATCGACGGTGTCGTGACCCGCGGCGTAGGCGTCGGCGACGAGGCGGTGGTGGGCGGTGGCGCGGATGTCGCGCTGGAGGTCGTCGAAGGTCTGCGCGAGGTCTTCGGCGACCGGGTAGACCGAGCGCGTCGAGAGCACGAGCAGCCGCACCTCGCGGCGCAGCTCGGCGAAGTGGTGCACGAACCCCTGGTAGGCGATCGTCGGGACGCCGAGCAGCCGCACCGTCACCGGGTCGTCGATGGGCGCCACCTCGCCGCTGTCGAGGCCCGTGAAGTGGCCCTCGGCGCCGTCCTCGTCGCTGATCGTGGCCGCGGGCACGAACCAGACGACCTTGCCCTCCTCGTCGATGTCGGCGCCCCAGGCATCCGAGCAGCGGGCGACGATGTTGAGGCCTCGCCCGAAGGTGAGGAGGAGGTCGTCGTCCTCGCCGATCGGGTCGGGCATCCGCGGCGGCTCGACCGACCCGTCGCGCACCTCGACCCGGGGGTACTGCGCGGTGCCACGCACCCGCACCGTGATCGGCGGACGAGCGTGCAGCAGCGCGTTGGTGACCAGCTCGGAGACCCCGAGCTCGGCGCAGTCGATCAGGTCGTCACGACCGATCGCCTGGCAGGTGTCGACGACCCATCGCCGGGCGTCCTGCACACCACGAGGCCCCGGGCCCAGCGTCAGTGCTGGCCGGTTGAGCGGCACGGGCGGTCTCCATCGATCGGGCCGAGAGAGCGGATAGGGACAGGTTCGAGGTGAGGTGGGAGTTCGGGAGGGTGGGACGGTCGGGTGAGAACGACCGGAGTGCGGCAGTGGGGTGGTGAGGTGGTGCGTGGAACCGGGCGCGGGCGCACCCGCGTGACCGATTCTGGACCTCCCTTCCCCGAAGACGTCGGCGACAAACCCGACTGGTTGAAGATTTTCTATTCCACGCCACTGGTTCAGACCGGTGGGGGAGTGTGACGTATCTGACGGGCATGACCCCCGGTGTTCGGGGCGTTATGCCCTGGTGTAGCGCAGGGTCGACAATGGCGGTACGCCGTTCGCCGGCCCACCCGGAATCCGATCCAGGCCTCACGGCCACCGCAGGAAGCCCCAGGAAGCCTCAGGAAGGTGGAGCAACGATGACCACACCCGCGACCTCGCCCACGACCCGCTCGAAGGGTCGCGGTGCGCCCGGCAAGCACCGGGTGGTCGTCATCGGCTCGGGCTTCGGCGGCCTCTTCGGCACCAAGCAGCTGCGCAAGGCCGACGTCGAGGTGACCATGATCGCCAAGACGACCCACCACCTCTTCCAGCCGCTGCTCTACCAGGTAGCCACCGGCATCCTCTCCGAGGGCGAGATCGCGCCGCCGACCCGCGAGATCCTCTCCCGCCAGGCCAACGCCCAGGTGCTGCTCGGCGAGGTCACCGCCATCGACCTCGAGGCCCAGACCGTCACCTCGCACGTGCTCGGCCGCGAGACCGTCACCTCCTACGACTCCCTCATCGTCGCCGCCGGCGCCGGCCAGTCCTACTTCGGCAACGACCACTTCGCCGAGTTCGCGCCCGGCATGAAGAACATCGACGACGCCCTCGAGCTGCGCGGCCGCATCTTCGGCGCCTTCGAGATGGCCGAGCTCGGCGCCAACCGCGGCGAGAACGTCGACCACCTGCTCACCTTCGTCGTCGTCGGCGCCGGCCCCACCGGTGTGGAGATGGCCGGCCAGATCGCCGAGCTCGCGCACCGCACCCTGCGTCGCGACTTCCGCTCCATCAACACCCGCACCGCGCGCGTCGTCCTCGTGGACGCCGCCCCGCAGGTGCTCCCGCCCTTCGGCGCCAAGCTCGGCGCCACCACCAAGAAGGAGCTGGAGAAGCTCGGCGTCGAGGTCGTGCTCGGCGCGATGGTCACCGACGTCGACGAGCGCGGCCTGACCATGAAGTTCAAGGACGGCCGCGTCGAGCGCATCGAGTCGGTCACCAAGATCTGGGCCGCCGGCGTGCAGGCCAGCCCGCTTGGTGCGACCCTCGCCGAGCAGACCGGTGCCCCGCTGGACCGCGCCGGTCGCATCGGCGTCAACCCCGACCTCACCCTGCCCGGCCACCCCGAGGTGTTCGTCGTCGGCGACATGATCGCCCTCGACAACCTCCCTGGCGTCGCCCAGGTGGCCATCCAGGGCGCGAAGTACGCCGCCAAGGAGATCGACCACCGCCTCAAGGGCAAGCCCTCGCAGGGCCCCTTCAAGTACTTCGACAAGGGCTCGATGGCCACCATCAGCCGCTTCCGCGCGGTGGCCATGATCGGCAAGATCCGCATCACCGGCTTCACCGCCTGGCTGATGTGGCTGGCCGTGCACCTCGTCTACATCACCGGCTTCAAGAACCGCGTCACCGCGGTGCTGCACTGGCTGGTCTCGTTCCTGGGTCGCGGTCGCTCCGAGCGCACCGCCACCGAGCAGCAGATCTTCGGCCGCTCGGCCCTGGCCCGCCTCGAGCGCGGCGCCGTCGACCTGGTCTCCGCGCCCGGCGAGTACGACGCCAAGGCCGAGGAGCGCCGCGCCGAGCTGGAGGCCATCGCCGCCGAGGAGACCCGCCTGACCGACTCCGGTCAGCGCGGCGTCAAGGTCGCCGACCGGGTCTGATCGGCTCGCCGTCGAGGGACGGCGGTTAGCCTCGGGGCTGTGTCGACGGTCACACCCCTGCGCGGGCGCGACGACGACCTGCGCCGAGTGCAGGACGTCGTCGCCGCCGCGCGCGCCGGGCTGCCCGTCGTCCTCGTCGTGGAGGGCGAGGCCGGGATGGGCAAGACGGCTCTCCTCGACGCCGCCCTCGCCGACGCCGTCCCCTCCGAGCCGGAGGTCCTGCGCCTGCGGGCGCAGGAGCGAGGCACCGCCAGCCCGTTCCGGCTCTTCGCCGAGGCTGCCGGCACGCCGCCGCCGACGGCGCCACCCCGGGGGCAAGCCTCCTCCGACGACGGCGGTTCGCTGCGCGCGGAGGCGATCGCGGCCCGTCTGGAACACGAGGGTCGCCCCTCGCTCGTCGTGGTGGAGGACCTGCACTGGGCCGATCCGGGCTCGCTGCTCGTGATCGAGCGGCTCCTGCTCGCCCCCGACGCTCGACCTCCCGGCCTGATCGTCACGACGCGCCCCGCACCGAGGCGCGCCGAGGTCGAGCGCACGCTCGCGGAGCTGGCCGGTCGCGGCGACGTCGTCCGGCTCGCGCCGCTGACGGAGGAGTCGGCACTGCAGGTGCTCGCCGACGTCACGGGGTGGCCGGCGCACCCGGACTGGCCGGCGCTCGCCGCCCGCGCGGGAGGCCATCCCTTCTACCTCGTCGAGCTGGGCCGCGCTCTCACGGCCTCCCCGGAGGCCGGCCACCGCGCCGCCGGCTCGCTGCACCGCGTCGTCCTCGACCGCCTCTCGAGGCTGTCGGGTCCGGCGCGCGAGGCCCTCGGCCTCGCCGCCGTGCTCGGCCCGGACCTGTACCTCGACGACCTGCGTCGACTGACCCGGCTGAGCCCCCTCGCGCTGGACCGCATCGCCCGCGAGCTCCTGGACGCCGGCGTCGTGCGGGTCGACGGGCCGCGGCTCACCTTCGCCCACGCCCTGCTCCACGAGGCCGTCTACGAGGACGTCCCCGAGCCGCTGCGCTGGGCCCATCACCGCGAACTCGCCCGGTCGATGGAGGCCGACGGCGCACCGCCCGAGCTCATCGCGCCCCACGTGATGCGTGGCGCCCGGCCCGGTGACCGTGCGGCCGTCGACCTGCTGGTCGCCGCTGCCCGCCGCGCGATGGCGGCCTCCTCCGCCGCCGCGCTC
The DNA here is from genome assembly GCF_039536805.1 of Nocardioides fonticola. Taxonomy (NCBI): domain Bacteria; kingdom Bacillati; phylum Actinomycetota; class Actinomycetes; order Propionibacteriales; family Nocardioidaceae; genus Nocardioides; species Nocardioides fonticola. The sequence goes on from NZ_BAAAZH010000036.1 coordinate 101,353, forward strand.
CCGCTCTGGCAGCGCGCCGTCGAGCTCATCGGCCCCGAGCACGAGATCCACTGGGAGGCGCAGGCCGGGCTGGTGGCCTGCCTGGTCGGCAGCGGCCGGGTCGAGGACGCCGAGCGGCAGTGTCTCGACGTGCTACGCGATGCCCCGGTCGACGTCCGCCCCGAGCTGGTCGGCCGGCTGGTGCAGTCCCGCATCTTCCAAGGCAGGTGGGCGGCCGCCCGCGACACCCTCGCCGACGTCGTCCGGGCCGCCCCGCCGGGCCCGCGGGCGCGGGTGGCCCGCGCGCAGTTGGCGCTCGCGGCGCTGCAGGCCGGCGACCTGGATGACGCCGCCGGGCTCGCGTCGGCGGTGCTGCTCGATGCGGCCGCGGCCGGCGATCCCGTCACCGAGGTGCGGGCCCGCGCCGTCCTCGCGCAGGTGCTGGCCGAGCGGGGGAATCCGACCGCGGCCGATCGCGAGGCGGGGCAGGCCCTTGCCGCCGCCGAGGTCGCCCGGTCGGCCGAGGCGTGGGAGGCGCAGCCGCACAGCGTGCGGGTGCTCACCCTCGCCGACCTGGACCGGATGGACGAGGCGATCGACCTGGCCGCCGCCGGGCGCCGCCTCTTCGAGACGCTCGGCTCGGAGGTCGGACAGGTGCGCATCGGAGCCGCCGCCGCCTACGCTGCCCTGGGCGCGGGGCGGTGGGACGGCGCCGTTCCGGCCTTCGAGGACTACCGGCGCATCGCCGTGCGCCGCGGCATCACCCCCTTCGGCTTCACCCGCAGCTTCCGCGCGACCCTGGCCCTCGCCCAGGACGGTCCGGCGGCGGCGCGGGAGTGGCTCGAGGACGACGTCGTCCCCGAGCCCTACCGCGACCACCAGTGGGCGCTGGCCCATGCGGGTCTGGCGGCCGCGGCCGGCGACCCGGCAGCCGGGCTCGACCGGCTCCACACGCACTGGCGGGCCGTGACGACGAGCGGCCGACTCCTCGGCCAGCGGCTGATCGGCACGACCCTGGCGCACCTCGCGGCGGAGGCCGACGAGTCGGCGATGGTGCAGGAGGTGGCTGCGGCCCTGGCGCACCAGGCCGACCGGGAGCCGGCGATCGCGAGCCTGCGGGCGGTGGCCGACGTCGTCGCCGCCCTCGCCGAGCGGGACGTCGAGCGGATGCACGCCGCCGCCCATGCCCTGTCGGCCACGCCGCGTCGGTACGAGGCGGCGCGCGTGTGGTCCTCGACCGCCGTCTGGTCGGCCCGACTCGGCGACCGGGACGCGGCCCGCGAGGCTGCGCACGAGGCGCTCTCCCGCTGGCTCGCCCTCGACGCCCGGTGGGCCGCTCAGGATCTCCGCTCGACGCTGCGCCGCGAAGGAGTGGTCATCGGCAGCCGCGGCGGACGACGGCGCAGCGGCACCGGCTGGGCGGCGCTCAGCCCGGCCGAGGAGCGGGTCGCCCGCCTGGTCGCCGACGGATGGTCGAACCCGCGGATCGCCGAGCACCTGGTGCTCAGTCGCCGGACCGTCGAGACCCACGTCGCCCGCGTGCTCGCGAAGCTCGGCGTCGGCTCGCGCACCGACGTGCTCACGCCCGACCACGGGGAGTCCGCCGAACATCAGTGAGCCTCACCGATGCTGCTGACGCCGCGTCTGCTGAGGATCGAGGGGATTCTCGGTACCCCTGACCGAAAGCCTCCCCATGCCTCCCTCCCCCCGGCGCGGGTCGCGCCCGCCTCGGCGACCCCGCGCCGCCGTCCTCCCGCTGAGCCTGATCGGCGCCCTGGTCATGGGCGTCCTCGGAACCTCCCCCGCGCGCGGGGCGGACGCCGACCCGCCGCCCGTCGTCCGGACCGTCACCACCGCCGAGGAGTTCGGTTCGGCGCTGGCGGACTGCGCCGGCCCGATCACGCTGATCCTGGCCGCCGACCTCACGGTGCCGACGCCCAGCGACCCGCCGTGCGAGCTGACCCTCGATCTCGAGGGGCACCGACTGACGGCGGCCGCCGGTACCTCGCCGTGGCCGGTGGCCCACCAGGTGACCGTGCAGGACAGTTCGACCGGGGGAGACGGAGTCTTCGACCTGGGCAGGATCGCCGTGCTCGGCGGCGGGATCCGGGTGACCTCGGGGCGGGTCACGAGCGGCCAGATCACCCTCGGTGCCGGGACCTCGCTCGTCGTCGAGGGTGCGGGCGTCCTCGTCGCCTCGGATCCGGATGGATCGGCGATCTACCAGTACTTCAACCAAGCCGCCTCGATCCTGGTCACCGACGGCGGCCTCCTCGAACTGCACTCGGGCGGGCTGCTCGCCACCACGCTCAGCGGTGGCACCGTCACCGTGACCGACGGTGGGGCGATCCTGACCGATGCCGAGCTGTTCTCGGCCGGCTTCCCGAGCGCCGTGGTGACGGTGACGGACGGGGGTGTCATCTCCACGCCCAAGCGGCCCTTCTCGGGGTTCAGCTATGTCGGCAACGTCTACAGCGTCTACTTCAACGCGGGGGAAGGCACGCTGACCGACCCGGCCGACGCCTACGTCGGCAGGCCGATCTTCGGCCCCTCGTTCGCGGCGGTCCAGGCGGCGGAGGCCCGATCGGCGGGCTTCGCCAACGCCACGTTGCCCACACCCGTTCCGCCCGACGGCAAGGCCTTCGTCGGGTGGTTCGACGGGGGGAGCGGAACGCGGGTCACCCGCGACACCGACCTCAGCGCCTTCGGCACCGCGTCGTCCACCGAACGCACCGTCTTCCTCTCCGCCGTCTACGCCCCGACGTTCCTCACCGTTCCCGAGGTGAGCCTCAACCCCGCGCCGCGGGTCGGGCAGGGCGTCGGAGCCAGCGTCGGCAGCGTGTGGAACCCGACCAACCCGACCCTCGCCTACCAGTGGCAGTCGGCGTCGACGTCCGACGGCCCCTTCACCGACGTGCCCGCAGCGACCGATCGCACCCTGACCGTGCCCGGGTCGCTCGCGGGCGCGTTCCTCCGGGTGCGGGTGACCGCGACGAAGGAGGGCTGGGCCCCCGCGGTGGTGGACTCGCCGGCCGTCCAGGTCGCACCCGGCGAGCTGACGTATCCCTCCCTCACCGTCTCGACGACCGGTCCCTCGAACCTCGTGCAGGTCGATCTCCCGGCCACGGCCACGGTGGGCTCCTGGGGCCAGGCCGTGCCCGACGCGGTCGCCATCCGGTGGGAGACCAGGCCCTCGGCCTTCTCCACGACCTGGACCACGGTCGGGACCGGCGCCACCTTCACGCCGTCGGCGTCCCAGTGGGCGCAGCGCCTGCGTGCCGTCGCCACGGCGACGAAGCAGGGCTACACCGATCGCGTCCTCACCTCGACCGAGGTGCTCGTGAACTCCGGCACCTTCAGCACCACACCGCAGGTGACGATGACCGGGATCGGCCGGCAGGGGACGACGCTGAACGTCACCGCTCCCGGCGCCGACGCCTGGGAGCCGGACGCCACGTCGGTCACCACGCGCTGGGAACTGCGCAAGGTCGGCGACAGCTTCGGCGTGATCGACGGCGCCACAGGCCCGACGCTCTACCTCGACCCGCGGACCTTCGCTCCCGGCGACCAGGTGCGGTACGTCGCGATCCCGGTCCGCTCCGGCTACCAGGGTGGTGCGGTGGCGAGCCCGACGGTGACGGTATCGGCCGGCACCGCGCCGACCGTCACCTCCGGTGGTGCCGCCACCTTCGTCGTCGGGGCTCCCGGCGCGTTCCTGGTGACGACCCAGGGAGGCCCGACACCGGCGGTGACCGTGAGCGGCGACCTGCCGGTCGGCGTCTCCTTCACCGCGGGGACCGACGGGTCGGGCGTGCTGTCCGGAACGCCGGGGCTCGGCGCCGTGGGCAGCTACCCCCTCACCGTCACCGCCGACAACGGGGTGGGGCCCGCCGTCACCGCCACCCTCACCCTGACCGTCGACCCTGCGCGGTTCGCCACCGCGCCGACCATCGGGATCGACGGCACGCCGCGGGTCGGCGTCCCGCTGACGGCGTCCGGCGCTGCGACCTCGCCGGCCGCCTGGACCCCCACCGCCGGCGGACTCGCCTACCGCTGGGAGGTGCAGCGCTCGGGCTCGAGCGCATGGACCCCGGTCGGCACGGGCGCGAACTACACGCCGGTGGCGGCAGACCTGGCCGGCACGGTGCGCCTCACCGTCACCGCGTCGGCGGCCGGCCATGCCGACGCGTCGACGTCGGCGACCGCAGGGCCGGTGCAGCTGGGTGAGTTGAGCCTGCCGGACCTGAGTCCGGAGTTCGGAGGGCCGGCCGTCCTCGGTCAGTCGATCACGATCTCCTCCCCGGTCACCGCGGCTCTTCCCCCCGACGCGGTCGTGGAGCGGACGCTCGAGATCGAGACCGCGGCCGGGAGCGGCACCTGGGAGCCCCTGCCGACTGCGAGTCCGTACGTGATCAGCGAGGTGCCCGATCGGGTCGGAGCGCTCCTGCGCGCGACCCTCTCGATCGCGGTGCCCGGCTACCGCACGGTCTCGTGGCGGACGACCACGCCGATCCGCCTGCCCTTCACGGCGCTGACCGACGACACCCTCACCCTCGTCGACCACGACGCCGCGCCAGCCGCGACGCCGGGCGACGAGATCGTCAACGAGCAGGACGCGACCCTCAGCGTGCCGGGGGAGACCAGCTACTGCCGGGTCGTGCGCCGCGCGCCCGGGAGCGACACGTGGATCTACGGGGGCGCCGCCCCCGACTGCCGCTACACCCTCACGGCCGCCGACATCGGCTCGACCGTGGTGGTGCTCCGGGCAGTCTCCGCCGACGGCTACGTGAACATCCCGACGACGCCGTCCCTCGAGGGCGACGTCGGCTTCACGGTCGAGACCCCGTTCGAGATCGTCCCCTCGGTCGCGGTCGAGGGCACCCCGGAGGTCGGACGGACCGTGACGGCTGTCGGTGCGTCGTCCGCGGCCTGGACGCCGACACCGTCCGCATTGACCTACCAGTGGCAGCGGGAGGCCACGGACGGCACCTGGAGCGACATCGACACCGCCGGTGCCGACAGTGCCGGCTACACCGTCGGCGCAGGCGATGTCGGACGACGATTGCGGGTGCGGGTGACCGCCACCGCGCCCGACCGGGCCCTCACGCGGGTGGTCTCCGACGCCGTCGGGCCGGTGCCGGCCCCGATCGTCGTCCCGCCGGTCGACCCGCCGGTCACGCCACCCGTCGACCCGCCGGTCGACCCGCCGTCCCCGGTGGGGCTCACGGCGCCGGCCGTCGAGCTCGACGGCGTCCCCCAGGTCGGGGCGGTGCTCACCGTCGTGGGCGCGGCGGCTGAAGGGTGGACGCCCGCCGCGGACCGCGTCGACATCGTCTGGCAGATCCGCTTCGGGGACGGCGACTGGAGCACGATCACCCCGCCCGCCCAGCGTCGCGATCCCGACCCCGCGGTGTCGGCGACCACCTACGTCGTGCGAACCGGAGACCTCGGCGGGCGCCTCCGGGCGGTCGTGACCGGCGCCCGGACGGGATATCTCGACACGCCGACGATCGCGGAGGCGACCGCTGACGTGGTGCTCGGCGCCTGGGCAGCCACCCCTCCCGCACTGCGGATCGCCGGTCGCCCGGTCGTCGGCCGCACGCTGCGGGCGATCGGGGCGACGCCGGAGACCTGGCTGCCGCCGGCGACCGAGGTCGAGCTGCGCTGGGAGACCTCCCGCGACGGCCGGATCTGGACGGCGGCCCCGGCGACCGGCCGCACCTTCCGACCGACCGCCGGCGACCGGGGCCGTCTGGTCCGGGTGACGGCGGTGGCCACCGCGCCCGGTTATGGGGCGGGCACGGTGGCGGCGCAGACCGCACGCATCGCGCGTGGGACCCTGGCGGGCCCGCATCGGTTCCGGCTGCGCGGTCACCCGGCCGTCGGTCGCACCCTGCGCATCCCGGCTGGCGTCCTCACGGGCCGGCGGTGGACGCCGCGCCCGGACGCCGTCGTCGTCCGATGGCAGGTGCAGCGACCGGGGGCGGGGTGGCACCGCATCGACGGCGCCGACCGGCGGCACCTGCTCCGGGTGCGACCGGAGGACGTCGGCCGGCGGCTCCGCGCGGTCGTGGTGGTGCGGGAGCCGGGCTACCGGACCCTGCGGGTGGTCTCGCGGGTCGTCCGGGTGCCGCGCTGAGTCGGGAGCCCGCCGCTCACTCGAAGAACGACGGACGCGCCTCGGGGTGGGCGGCCTGCCGGGCCGCCACCCCGGGGCGTGCCCACTTCGGCAGCACGAACAGGCCCTCGGCCTCCACGCACACGCCGTCCGGGCCGAGGATGTGGCCCTTCGCCCACGTCTTGATGCCCTCCGAGCGCTCGATCCAGGCCTCGGCCCGCAGGTCGCCCAGCGGCGTGCCGCGCCGGTAGGTGAGGGTGAGGGTGGCCGTCATGCCGGGCTTGCCGCCGGCGCCGGCCGCGTGGCCGAGCATCTGGTCGAGGATGAGCGCCGAGACGCCGCCGTGCACCAGCGTCGGCGGCCCTTCGTAGGCCGCGCCCAGGTGGAAGTCCGACCACGTGCGGCCGCTCGGGTCGTGCTCGACCACCAGCGGGGGAGCGATCGCGTTGCGCACCCCGATCACGCTGTTGCCCCACGCGCGTCCGTTGCCCGAGGCGTCGAAGCGGACGCCGTAGGCGCCCTCGATCTGGCTGCTGCGCAGCCGTGCCGTGATGGCCTCGATCTCGGCCTGCGCCGCTCGGATCTCCTCGGGTGACACGGTGGTGCGGATGCCGGCGTCGACGAGGTCGCGGATCGCCTGGGTGAAGGGGAGGTAGAGCTCCCGCTGCTCGACGATCTGCTCGGGCGTGAGGTCCTCGCGCGCGTATCCGGCCACGAGCGGAGCCTAGAACACGTTCCAGTTCTGCGGCGATGGAAACCCGCTTGGTCCCGGACGGTCGGCCCTGATGGGATGGCGCGCATGATCTCGGCGACCACCACCCTCGTCCGTCCCGACCTGCGCTTCCACGCCTCCTGGGCGACCGCCGTCCGCGAGTTCGGCGTCCCGGCCGGCATGGCTGGCTCCGGTCTGTGGACCATGGACACCTCCGACCTCTCGATCGAGGCGTTGGAGCGGCTTCTCGCGCCGATCCTGGCCGCCGTGCACACCCCCGAGCAGGAGGGCTTCGTGCGCAGCTCCTACTTCTGGATCGTCGAGGACGAGGAGTTCGTCGGCTACCTCGCGCTGCGCCACGAGCTCAACGACTTCCTGCTCGACCAGGGCGGGAACATCGGCTACTCGGTGCGGCCCTCCCGGCGGCGCGAGGGGCACGCCGCCCGCGCGCTCGGCCTCGCGCTCGACGAGGCCCGCGCCCTCGGCCTCGACAGGGTGCTCGTGACCTGCGACGACGACAACATCGGCTCCTACCGCACCATCGAGCGCAACGGCGGGGTGCTCGAGGACGTGCGCGGCGTCAAGCGCCGCTACTGGATCGAGCTCTGAGCACTCACAGCTCGGGGCGGTAGTAGCGCAGGGCCGGCATCAGCTCGTCGGGATCGACCATCGCCGCGGTGATCGTGAACGGCGACATCGCGCGCCGGTGGAACCGCACCTGCCAGCCGCGGCCGCCGGGCGTACCGACGCACTCCACCTGCGTGTAGGGGTTGGTGAGGTCGAAGATGTGGCGCCCGGCCGCACTGTGCACCTCGAGGATGCCGCCGTGCATCGAGAGCCGCGCCACCGGCGAGGCCGCCCGCACCGCCCAGATGATCGCGGTCAGCACCGCCAGCACCAGGGCGATGCCGGCGCTGACGTCGGTGCCGTCGCGGTAGGCCTCCGCACCCGCGAGCAGCGTGGCCGCCACCCCGATCGCGAGCAGGACGCCGGTGAGCCGGCGCAGCTTCGTGCGCGGGGTGAACTCGATCTGGGGCGGCAGGTCGCCGGCGGGCACGGACGGTGCGATGGCCACCGCGCGCCACGGCGCGGGCTCGGCCGACGCTGCGGGCTGGGCGGGTTCGGCGGGCTGGCCGGGCTGGGTGGCCTCCGGTTCGGGACGCCGCCGGGGACGCGGCGGCGGGGTGGCCCGACTCGACGGCGGGAGCACCGCGGGCACCTCGGGTGCGATGGCCGCGACCGGGGCGAGGGTCTCCTCGGGGGTCTCGTCCCGCACCGGTGCCGGGGCGGGGCTCGGGGCAGGCGGCGGGGGCGGCGGCGGCGCGATGGCGACCGGGGGCTCGTCCTCGGCCTCCTGGTCGCGGGCCAACTGCTCGGCGGCCTCGCGCTCGGCGCGGGCCCGGGCCCGGCGCTCGCGGGCGAGCCGGTTCTTGCGCTCGCGCGGGGTCTCCTCCGGCGGCGCGCTCTCGGCTTCCGCTGCCGGCGTCGCGACGGCGTCCTCCGCTGCGGTGGATGCCGGGGGTGCCGGGGGCGGGGTGACGGCGGCGATCACCTGGGCGGCGATGTCGTCGGCCCGGACCTGGGTCGCGGGCTCGGTGGGCGTCTCGGGGACCGGTGCGGGCTCGGTGACCGGCTCGGGCTCGGGCGCGTCGATCGGTTCGGGGACGACGTCCGCCACCGGCTCGGGGGCCGGCATCGGCGCCGGGACGGGGTCGACGACGGGGGCCTCGACGACCGGCGCTTCGACGACCGACGCCTCGGAAGCCTCAGGAACCTCGGAAGCCTCCGGGACCTCGCGAGTCTCGGGGACCTCGGCCTCGCGCCGACGCCGGCCGAGCAGCCGGCGCGGCCGCTCGGCGTCCTCGCTCGCCGCCCGCTTGCGGGCCGAGGGCATGAGCACCGGCTCCCACTCCTCGAGCCCGACGGGCGGGCGCTCGGGTGCGGGCCGCGGTGCCGTCGGTCCGGCAGCCCCGGCGGGGTCGGGTCGGGTGGAGCGTGCGCGGGTGGTGAGGTCGCGCGCACCCAGGCCGGTGACGCCGAAGGTGCGCGGGCGCGCCTCGGCCTCCTCCGCGGTCTGCACGCGGTGCGCCAGCCACCGCTCGAAGAGGTCGTCGCCTCCTGCTTCGCCCCCCGGCTCGGCGGGCCCGGCGTCCTCCGGGATGCCCTCCTGCTCCATGAGAGCCCACCGTACGGCGAATCGCCCGACTGCGCAGGCAGTCACGCCGCGCGAGGACCGAGGTCCGTGGGACGATCCCGCTGCCGGGCGCCGTCCCCGGCGGTCTCGAGCCGGAGAGGAGCGCGGTGAGCGTCGAGCAGGCCTACGGGTCGTGGCTGCTGGGTCCCTCCCACCAGTCCCCGCGCCGGCTGCGGGTGCGCATCCAGGTGCTGCTCACGGTCTTCCTGCTCGCCACCCACGCGATCGGCGCGCTCATCGTCGCCGTCCTCGCCAACTGGGTGCTGCCCGACACCCCCACCGACGACGGCCTCCAGTTGGCGCTGGCGATCGCGATCCCGGTTTACGTCGGGTTCGCGCTCGTGGTGGGCGCCGTCGTGGCGACCCGCGAGATCCTGCGCACGCTGCGGTGGTTCCAGCGCGGCGTCGTCCCCGACCTCGACGAGCGGCGCCGCGCGCTCGAGGTGCCGATGCGGCTCACGCGGTGGCAGCTGGGCTGGTGGGCCGGCGGCACCCTGCTCTTCACCGCGCTCTCGGTGATCCTCCAGCCCGACCGGGCGATCTCCTCCGCTCTGACCGTCGGCCTGGCCGGGCTCGTGGTGTGCTCGATCGCCTACCTGCTGGCGGAGTTCGCGCTGCGCCCGATCTCGGCCGTCGCCCTCGACGCCCCGCAGATGCTGCGCGAGCGCCGCGGCCTCGGCGTCGGCGGCCGGATGGTCGCCTTCTGGCTGCTCGGCACCGGCGCCCCTGTCGTCGGGCTCATGCTCACCGCGATCCTCGTGCTCGCCGGCAACACCGTGAGCGTGCGCCGCCTCGCCGTCGTGCTGCTCGTCGTCAGCGCCATCGCCTTCGTCTTCGGCCTCTTCGTCACCCTGCTCAACGCCCGCTCGGTGGTCGAGCCGGTGGACGACGTGCGGCGGGCGCTCCAGCACGTCGAGGCCGGCGACCTCGACCAGCGCTTGACCGTCTACGACGCCACCGAGCTCGGTCAGCTCCAGGGCGGGTTCAACCAGATGGTCGCCGGCCTGCGCGAACGCGAACGGCTGCGCGACCTCTTCGGACGCCACGTCGGCCACGAGGTGGCCCGGGCCGCCGTCGACCGCGAGGTCGCGCTCGGCGGCGAGGCGCGGGTGGTCAGCGTGCTGTTCGTCGACCTGCTCGGCTCCACCGCCATGGCCGCCGACCGCGACCCCGCCGAGGTCGTCGACCTGCTCAACGGCTTCTTCGAGGTCGTCGTGGAGGAGATCGACCGTCGCGGCGGCATCGTCAACAAGTTCATGGGCGACGCGGTGCTGGCGATCTTCGGCGCACCGGTCGAGCTGCCCGACCACGCCGGCCGGGCACTCGCCGCGGCGCGGGTGATGGCCGAGCGGCTGGCCGTCGAGCAGCCCGGCGTCCGGGCCGGCGTCGGGGTCTTCACCGGCACCACCGTGGCCGGCAACGTCGGCACGTCGCGGCGCCTGGAGTACACCGTCATCGGCGACGCGGTGAACGCCGCCTCCCGGCTCACCGACCTGGCCAAGCAGGCACCCGGCTCGATCGCCGCCGCCGGGGAGACGGTGGCCGCCGCCTCGCCGCAGGAGGCGGCGCACTGGACGCCGTGGCGCGTCGGCGAGGACGCCGTCCTGCTGCGGGGGCGGGCCCGGCCCACCGACGTCTACGTGGTCGGATCTCACACGTAACCCGAAGGCGGCGGGAATCGTTGCGGTGAGGACGTCCTCACCCCACAGGAGTTCCTTCATGCGCCGAACCCGCGCGTCCCTCGCCGCCGCAGTCGCCGGCCTGAGCCTGCTCGGCGGCCTCGCCGTGCTGCCGGCCCAGGCCGAGTCCGTCGACGCCGCCCGCATCGCCGCCGCCCGCCAGAGTGCGCGCGCCGACCGCGAGGCCCTCGTCGAGGCCGGACGTCGTGGCGGCGCCCCGGCCCAGGTGCTGCGTCAGCCCGACGGCACCACCTTCCGCGCGGTCATGTCGGCCCCCGAGGTGGGCGGCCTGTTCGAGACCGACGGCTACAGCGTGAGCCGCGACGCCGCCGGCGTGTGGCGCTACGTCACCGGCCGCGACGCCCGCGGGAAGGTCGTCCTCGGCGCCCGCGTCGGCGGCGCGACGCCGTCCGGCCTGGAGCGGCACGCGGGCCGGCAGGCCACGAAGGTGACCTCGAAGGAGCTCGCCGCCCGCGCCTCGATCACCCGGCAACTGCGCGTGGCCGCCCTCGAGGCCGCCCGCACCGCGGCGAAGAAGGGCGCTCCGCGGGTCTTCCACGTGCCGGCCCTGATGCTCGCCACCTGGTACGACGAGGCGGCCGGCGAGACCATGCCGCAGTTCCACGACGGCCACGACGCCGCGTACTTCAAGAAGCTGCTCGACGGCTTCGGCGGCAACCCGAACGGCTCGGTCACGCAGTTCTACTACGAGGCCTCCTTCGGCCAGTTCCTCGTCGAGATCGACGTGTTCGGCCCCTACACCTCCGCGCTCTCCATCGGCGACCCGTGCCACTACGGCAGCCCGGCCGACGGCGACTTCAAGATCACCGACCCCGCGGGCTCCGTGCTCGGCGTGGGCGGCGTCGGCGCGCTCGGCATGGCCGTGGAGGCCGTGCCGCAGACCTTCGCCGACCCCGACATCGACTGGGCGAAGTACGACAACGACGGCGACGGCCAGGTCGACTTCACGATCATGATCCACTCCGGCTCCGACCACGCCGTCACCAGCAACGCGTGCGACACCCACTCCCACGCGCTCCAGGCCACCCTCGGCCTCCCGGAGACCGCGGAGAGCACGCTCGGCCTGCCCGCCGGCACCCTCAAGCTCGGCATCCCGACCAACAGCCCCGGCGTCTTCGTCGACCGCATCGTGACGATCCCCGAGCGCGGCTCGCTCAAGGACCCGCTCACCATCGGCGTCGCCGCCCACGAGATGGGCCACGCCCTCGGTGAGCCCGACTACTACGACACCGGCTACACCTCCACCGGCACCGGCGACTTCGACATCATGTCCGGCGGCTCCTACATGGGCGACCCTGCCGGCTCGAACCCGACGCTGTTCAACCCGGCGTCCCGGGTCTTCCAGGGCTGGGTGAAGCCGACCATCGTCCGCGGCGACCTGCGCGGCTACACCCTCAAGCCCCGCACGGCCCTGCCGAGCAAGGGCTACACCGCCGCGAAGGCCGACCCGAACCTGCTGCTCGTGCCGACCTACGAGATCGCCGTCGGCGAGACCGACAAGCTCGGCCACACCTGGACCGCCGAGGACGTCTACGGCCTCGCCGTCGACCCGAAGACGAAGAAGTCGATCGTCGAGGGCTACTACGTCGAGAACGTCAGCCGCAACGCCGTCACCACCAAGCTGAGCGCCAAGAACCCGTCGGGCTCGATGTTCGACCACCGCCAGCACGCCTCCGGCCTGCTGGTGTGGCACTTCGACTACTGGCGCCAGTCGACCACCTACTTCGGTCACGGCAACGACGCCCAGAGCGACCCGAACCGCTACCAGATGGACCTCGAGGAGTTCGACCAGAACGACAACTCCCAGGAGCTCCAGCTCAACAGCAGCCGCGGCAACCCGGCCGACTTCCTCATCAACGCCGCCACCGGCATCACCTCCGGCACCCGCATGGTGCCCCCCGGCGTCCCGACCAAGAGCGGCAAGCCGCAGGACCCGATCGAGCTCAGCGGCACCTCGCTGCCGGTGGCCGGTGGCAGCGCCACCTTCACGGTGACCAAGAACAAGAACACCCGCGCCATGACCGTCTCGGTGGCCAGCGAGAACTCCGGCGACTGCAAGCTCTCGCTCACCGCGCCCGACGGCACCACCACCGCGGAGGCCGACGCCGGCAGCTTCGGCGACGCCGAGCAGATCACCGTCAAGGCCCCCGCGCCCGGTGAGTGGACGGCGAACGTCGGCGACTTCGCCGCCTGCGGCCAGTGGAGCGGTCGCGTCGTGTTCACCGGCGCCAGCGCCTTCACCACCCAGGGCTCGGCCGACACCTGGTCGAACTGGACCGAGAAGCCCACCGGCTGGGCCTTCACCAACGTCTCGGGCTACGGCAACGGTCTCGACCACAGCGTGGAGTCCGGCGGCACCAACGCCATCACCCTCGACGTCCTCGACCTGAGCCGCAAGGTCGACGTCTCGCCCGGCTTCATCACCGGCGCGGCCAACAAGGCCGGCGGGACGGCGGGCCTCACCGCCGGTCGCACCAACACCCTCCAGGTGCCGGTGTTCTCCAACGGCGGCAAGGCGCCCGGCGTCGTCACCGTCGCGATCCGCGAGGGCTCAGCGTCCGGCCGCATCGTCGCCACCCGCACGGTGAAGCTCGGCGCCTACCAGCGCAAGGCCGTGCGGTTCTCCTACCGCCCGACCGGCGAGGGCGCGGTGCGTCTCGTCGCCACCGTCGACCCCGCGAACCGCATCGCCGAGGGCAGCGAGGCCAACCAGACCCAGGTGTCGAGCCTGTGGGCCGGCCCCGCGAACCCGACCGTGCTGATCGTCGACGACGACCAGACCCTCGCCCACGAGCGCGCGATCGCCGGCGGCCTGGCGGCCCTCGGCGTCCCGTACGCGATCTTCTCCGCGCACCCCACCGCGCGCGACCTGGCGAAGTACCGCGCCGTCATCTGGGAGAACGGCACCGACCGCGGTCTGGGCGTGCTCAACCCCGGTGACATCGCCGCGCTCACCGCGTACCTCAACAAGGGCGGGCGGCTGCTGCTCAGCACCAACCGGCCCGACGGCGTCTCCAACGTCGTCGACCCGACCTTCGCCGCGCGCTACCTCGGCATCCGGACGCCGTCCGGCAACGCCTCCTACGTCGCCACCCAGGGCGGGGCGCTGACCTTCAGCGGCCGCGGCGCCCTGGCCGGCGTCAAGGCCGAGGCGCTCCAGGCGCCCGCGCGCCCGTTCTTCGGGCTCTCGGGTCTGGCCTCGGCCGGTGCCGGTGCGCTCGGCACCACGATCGCGCCCTACGGCAAGGCCACCGGCGTGGCGACCGCCCCGAAGAGCGCGCTCGCGACCGTCGTCCCGGCCGCCGACCAGCCCTACGTGGGCGTCGCGGTGACCGGCGACCGCAAGCACCGGTCGTTCCGCTCGCTCACGCTCGGCTGGAACCTCGGGGACGGCGCCCGCGCCGACCAGACCGTCGCCCTGCTCGGCAAGGCGATGCGGTTCTTCGGCGTACCCACCGGCCGCTACCGGGTCTCCTCGCGGACGCCGATCGTCTACACCGCCGCGGTGCGCGACGACGTCGCCGGCCGGGCCATCCCGGTGACCGCGGTCGTGCTCGGCGGCCGCTCGGCCGGACCGGTCGTGCTGCGCTACGCCGTCCACGGTCGCGCGTTCCGCTCGGTGCGCATGACCCCGACCGGCAACGGCACCTACCGCGCCGTCATCCCGGGTCGCTACGCCACCTTCCGCGGCGTCGACTACGCGATCGTCGCCGGCGGCGTCTCCGACCTGGCCGGCTACCCCGGGGCGCTCTACCACGGGGTCGGGATCGCGATCGGGTGATCGTCTGACGCCACGACGGCCCGCTCCCTGTCGGGGGCGGGCCGTCGGTCGTGGGGGGCGTCAGGAGTCACCGGGCGCCCGGTGACTCCTGCCATTGGTCAGCTCAAATTGAGCTGACCAACCGACAGACTCACCTGACCAATCCCCGCCAGTCGTGGTACGAGATAGTCAGATTCGTACCATTTCGGCCTGCTGAGGAGTAGCGTCCGGGCGACCTGCTCCCTGGAGGCGCCATGCTCCGCTCCCACCCCGCGCTCCTCCGCCGGCTCCTCGCGAGCCTGACGGCGTCGGTCGTCCTGCTCGCCACCGGCACCGCCCCGGCCTCGGCGGACGCCGTCGTCCCGGCGAAGTCCGCGCCGCGCGCCGCGGCCCTGACCGGCCCGATCCACTGGAGCTTCGAGGACGGCACCGACGGCTGGCGGGTCGCGGGCCTCTCGCTCCTCGGCACCTGGCGCACCACCCGTCCGCACTTCCACCTGCACACCTCGGTGCCGGTGAACCGCGAGGGCCGCGCGAGCATCACGACACTGGAGGGCCCGGCCGCCGACCTCTACACCGGCCTGCTCCCGGCCAACACCCGCGGCATGGACCTGCGGGCCACGCTGGGCCCCGGACCCTCGCCCTACCTCGGCCGCCTGCGCTCGCCCGACTTCGTGCTCGAACGGCCGGTGATCTCCGCCCTGGTGGCCGGCGGCGGCGACGGGACGTCGTCCTACCTCGGCGTGTACGACGCCGCCGACCACCTGCTCGCCACGCTCGTCGGCGGCGAGAGCGAGTGGTTCAGACGGCGCACCGTCGACCTCCGAGCGCATCTGGGCGAGGTGCTGCACCTCCAGGCCGTCGACGGCGGCGTGCTCGGCGCGTGGAACTGGATCGCGGTCGACGACGTGCGCGTCAACCTCCCGGCGATGCCGGAGAACACCACAGCACGCCGCGGCCCCGGCGGCGTCACCGTGAGCTGGGACGCCGTCCGCGAACCCGGGGTGCGCTACGTGGTCTCGCGCTCGCGCGACCCCGAGGCGATCGGGCGGGTGCTGGGTCGCACCGACGCGACGACGTGGCTCGACCCCGACCTTCCCGACGACGCCGACACCTACTATCGCGTGCGCGCGATCGCGCCCGGCGGCACCGTCTCGGAGTCGGGGCGCACCTTCCTGCGGCACGTGCTCGACCTGCGCTCGCGCGGCCGCACACCGGTCTACCGCGGCCGGCACGCGACCGCGATCGAGTTCCCGGTCGGGCCCATCGGCTCCGGCGGCATCCGCCTGTTCGGCGACGGCACCCGCAACCTGTCGTGGATCTTCAACATCGACGGCGAGTTCACGACCTTCTACCCCGACCGCCGCGAGGGCATGGTGCCCGACAGCTTCCTGGCCCTGCGGACGCAATCGGACGGCGGCCGGCCCGTCGTCCGCGCCCTGCAATCCACCCCGGTCGCGGGGTTCACCCCGATGCGCGACGTCGCCTTCCGCGGCGAGTTCCCGCTGGCCCGCTACGACTTCGACGACCCGGCGTTGCCGGTGCAGGTGCACGAGGAGGTGTTCTCCCCGACGATCCCCGGCGACCTCGAGAACTCCTCGATCCCGACGGCGATCACCACCGTCGTCGTCCGCAACCCCTCCGAGAGGCCGGTGCGGGTCTCGCTGCTGGCGAGCCAGCAGAACGCCGTGGGCCTCGACGGCCGCACCACGCCGTCCGGTCGCACGGCGCTGGGCTACGGCACCAACCGCAACGTGGTCACGCGCGACGCGAGCGGGGCGCACCTGGCGATGACCGGGTGCCTGGACGGCGTCCCGCTGCAGCTGCAGGTGCTGGTGCGCTGCCAGGGCGGCCTCCAGCTCTCCCTGCTGCGCCCCTCGGCCACCGGGACGGCGAGCTGGGTCGGCGCCGACGGCCTGCGGGAGCGCTTCATGGCCGACGGCACGGTGGCCGGACCGTCGCAGGCGAGCAGTCCGCTGCCGCTCACGACGGTGGACGGCGCGCTGGCCGACACGGTGCGGCTCGGGCCGGGGGAGACCGTGCGGTTCCCGATGACGTTCTCGTGGTGGCTGCCGAGCAGCGGTCCGCGGGAGTTCGGCGGCCAGGGCGAGTTCTACACGACCCGGTGGCCGAGCGCGGCCGCCGTCGACGCCGACGTCGTCGCGCACCTGCCCGCGCTCACGAGGGCGACCCGCCTCTTCCACGACACGATGTACGACTCCACGCTGCCCCAGTACGTGCTCGATCGGGTGACCGCGCCGCTGGGGATGCTGCGCTCGCCGACCGTCTTCTGGGCGCACAACGGGTTCTTCGGCGGCTGGGAGGGCACCGGCTGCTGCACCGGCATGCCGACCCACGTCTGGCAGTACGCCCAATCGGGACCGCGGCTGTGGCCCGAGGTCGGCCGGATGTGGCTCGACCAGTGGTTCCGCGCCCAGCAGGGCGACGGCACGATCCCCTACCGCTACACGGTGCCGACCTACTCCACCGACGGGCAGACCGGCGTCGTGCTGAGCGCCTACCGGCACCTGCTCGTCACCGGCGATCGCGGGTGGGCGCGCACGTCGTGGCCGTCGGTGGCCGCCGCCATGGACAACATCATCAGCCGCAACGACCCCGACGAGGACGGCCTGCTCACCGGCGACCAACCGACCACCGTCGACGAGGGCCTCACGACGACCAGCTCGTGGCTGGGCAGCATGTACATCGCGGCACTGCGGGCCTCCTCCCGGTTCGCCGACGCGGTGGGGGACGACGCTGCGTCGCGCCGCTACGCCCGGATCGCCGCGACGGCGTCCCGACGACAGAACAGGGTGCTCTGGAACGGCGACTACTTCGCCCAGGAGCCTTCCTCGGCGAGCAGCGGCGTGGCCTACGGGCAGGCGACCGCAGCCGACATGCTGCTCGGGCAGTGGTGGTCGGGGCAGCTCGACCTCGGGCGCGTCTACGACGAGGACCGCATGCGCTCCTCGCTGCGGGCGCTGTGGCGGTACAACTTCCACGAGGATCTCACCGGCGACGACCCCTTCGGTGTCGCCTCGGAGTGGCGGCGCGAGGTGGAACCCGAGGACGCCGGCCTCCAGATGTTCGCCTGGCCGCGCGGTGGCCGCCCCAGCAACGAGCCCCGCTACGTCGATGAGATGTGGACCGGGATCCAGTACGAGGTGGCCGCCACCTACCTGCAACGCGGGATGCTCGAGGAGGGTCTGCGCCTCGTGCACGCCGTCTCCGACACCGTCGACGGACGGCTGCGACGCGAGGTCTTCCTCGGCGGATGCGGCATGGGCGACGGCGGCGGCAACCCCTTCGGCGACGGCGAGTGCGGCACCTTCTACGCCCGCTCGATGGGCAGCTGGTCGATCCTGCTGGCGCTCCAAGGGTTCTCCTACGACGCCACTCAAGGCCGCATCGGCTTCGCCCCGCGCCTCACGCCGGACGACCATCGCTCGTTCTTCAGTGCGGGCTCGGCCTGGGGCACGTTCGCGCAACGCCGCACCGGCGGCTCGCAGGTCGACGAGCTGATCGTGCGCCACGGCCGACTTGCCCTGCGCCGCCTCGATCTCGCGACGCCGTCCGGCTACCGGCTCGTCGAGGTGCTCCTGGACGGCGTCCCGGTGCCGGCCCGTGGGTCCGGTGCCGGCGGCGTCGTCCTGGTGCGGCGGGTGGAGGTGGCCGCGGGGTCGCGGATCGTGGTGCGGTTCGGGGGGTGAGGGGGGCGTCAGGAGTCACCGGGCGCCCGGTGACTCCTGCCATTGGTCAGCTCAGATTGAGCTGACCAACCGACAGACTCACCTGACCAATCTGGCCGAACGGGCTGTCACCCGGCCAGGCCGGCGGCCTCCAGCAGACTCGGCCCGTACCACGTGAGCAGCCGCCCGCTCACGTGCTCGGTCGGCACACCGAAGGCCTCCGGGCCGTCGTCGGGGGTGAAGACGTAGGGCTCGTCGGGCAGCAGGACGACGTCGGGCCGGCGGGCCTCGATCTCGGCCACCTCGACCCGCGGGTAGCGCTCGGCGTCGGCGAACACGTTGGCCCAGCCGAGTCGGCGGCACAGGTCGGAGGTGAAGGTGTCGCCGCCGACGACCATCCACGGATCACGCCAGATCGGGATCGCCACCGTGCGGGTCACCGGCGGCAGCTCGCCGCACCAGAGCTCAGCCGCCCGCCCCAGCCAGGCGGGCCGCTCCACCCCGAGCACCGTGTCGCACAGCGACTCGTAGGTCGTGATCGCGTCGGGCACGGTCGCGATGTCGGTGACCTCGACCCGCACGCCGTCCGCGCGCAGGCGGCGCACGTCGAGCTCGCGGTTCTCCTCCTTGTTCGCGATCACCACATCGGGCGCGAGAGCGCGGATCGCCGCGAGGTCGGGGTTCTTCGTCCCCCGCACGCGGACGACGCCCCGCGCGTCGAGGTCGGCCGGGTGGGTGCACCAGTCGGTGGCCCCGACCAGCGCGACGCCCGGCAGATCGGCCAGCGCCTCGGTGATGGAGGGGACCAGGCTGACGACGCGCACACGACGACCGTAGTCGAGGGTCGAGGGTCGAGGGCCGAGGGCCGAGGGCTCAGGCCGCCACCAGGCGTTGCCGGACGACGCCGTCGTCGAACCGCTCGGACTCCGCCAGCTTCCACGCCCGCGCCTCGGCGATCGAGGGGTCGGGGCCGAAGAGCGGGATGCCCCGCCCGAACACGATCGGATTGATCTTGAGCACCAGCTCGTCGATCGCGGGCAGCAAGGCCCCGGCCAATCGCCCGCCCCCGCAGAGCCAGATGCCCGTGCCGGGCCCCGCCTTCAGGTCGCGGACGACGTCGAGCGGGTCGGCGTCGACGACCTCGACGCCGGCGCCCGCGTCGGCGGCGGCACGGGTGCGGGAGAAGACGATCTGCCGCAGATGCGGGTAGGGGGAGCGGGTGACGGCGAAGCCCGCCGCGTAGGTCGACCACCCCATGAGCACGGTGTCGAACTCCGCGCCGGTCGGCTCGATGCCGAGCACGCCGTGGGCGAACGCCGGGATCGTGTCGGGATGGTCGCGCACGTGGGCCGCGACGGAGTCGCCGTCGACCGGGAACGCTGAGAAATCACCGTCCGGTGCGGCGATGAAGCCGTCGAGACTGGTGGCGACGAGATAGGTCAGGGTGCGCACGAGACGACCTCCCGAGTCGGGTCCGTGGATGCCCCGACCCTAGGCGGCGGAGGGTGGGAGAGGCGAACGGGTTGCTCGGCCCGCCCGCTCCCCGACGGACCTCAGCGCAGCGCCAGGGCGCCCGAGGTGACCGGCTCCCAGGGCAGCGCGGCGTGCTCGGCGATGCGCTCGTCGATCGCCGCGGCGACCTCGGCGGGCCACGGGGCGGTGCGGCGGTCGCTGAGGTCGATGTGCAGGAAGATCTCCTCGAAGACGCACGCCACCCGCTCGTGGGTCTCGTCGAGGATGTAGACCAGCGCGTGCGCGGCCCGCTCCGAACGGCCCAGCAGCCGCACGCGCACCGACATGCGGTCGCCGGTGCGCAGCTCGGCGAGGTACCAGACGTGGTGCTCGGCGGAGAAGCACGCGTGCCCGGCGACCAGCGGCCAGTTCTGCGGGATGCCCAGGCTCACGAGCGACTCGTCGAGGCCCTCGCTGCCGATACCGAGGTAGTGGCGCACGTTGAGGTGGCCGTTGTTGTCCTCGAAGGCCACGGGCACGGGCTGCTGGGCGTAGGCGGGCAGGTCGACGAGCTGCTCGAAGCTCGGGTGCTGGTTCGTCACGGGGGTGACCTTAGGGGGTCAGACGTTGCGCCGGTAGGCGCCCCCGACCTCGAAGAACGCCTCGGTGACCTGACCCAGCGAGCACACCCGCGCGGCGTCCATGAGGACGGCGAAGACGTTCTCGCCCGAGGTGGCCGCGGCCTTGAGCCGGGCCAGCGCGGCCTCGGCGTCCTGGCGGTGGGTCTCCTGGAACGCCCGCACCCGACGCAGCTGCGAGGCCTTCTCCTCCTCGGTGGCGCGCGCGAGCTCGAGCTGCGCGGGGACGGCGTCGTCCGCATGCGGGTTGCGGAAGGTGTTGACGCCGATGATCGGCAGCGAGCCGTCGTGCTTGCGGTGCTCGTAGAGCATCGACTCGTCCTGGATGCGACCGCGCTGGTAGCCGGTCTCCATCGCCCCGAGGACGCCGCCGCGCTCGTTGATGCGCTCGAACTCCGCCAGCACCGCCTCCTCGACCAGGTCGGTGAGCTCGTCGATGATGAACGAGCCCTGGAGCGGGTTCTCGTTCATCGCCAGACCCCACTCGCGGTTGATGATGAGCTGGATCGCCAGCGCCCGCCGCACGGACTCCTCGGTCGGGGTGGTGACGGCCTCGTCGTAGGCGTTGGTGTGCAGGCTGTTGGCGTTGTCGTAGATCGCGATGAGCGCCTGGAGCGTGGTGCGGATGTCGTTGAAGTCCATCTCCTGGGCGTGCAGCGACCGGCCGCTGGTCTGCACGTGGTACTTCAGCTTCTGGCTGCGCTCGTTGGCGCCGTACTTCTCCTTCATCGCCACCGCCCAGATGCGCCGGGCCACCCGGCCGATGACGGAGTACTCGGGGTCCATGCCGTTGGAGAAGAAGAACGACAGGTTGGGCGCGAAGTCGTCGATGTCCATGCCGCGCGCCAGGTAGGACTCCACGTAGGTGAAGCCGTTGGCGAGGGTGAAGGCGAGCTGGCTGATGGGGTTCGCCCCGGCCTCGGCGATGTGATAGCCCGAGATCGAGACCGAGTAGAAGTTGCGGACGTCGTGCTCGATGAACCACTGCTGGATGTCGGCCATGCAGCGCAGCGAGAACTCGGTGGAGAACAGGCAGGTGTTCTGGCCCTGGTCCTCCTTGAGGATGTCGGCCTGCACGGTGCCGCGCACCGTGCGCAGCGCCTCGGCGGGCTCGATGCCGCGTTCGCGGGCCTGGTCGAGCACGGTGTTGAGGAAGAAGGCCAGGACGGTCGGCGCGGGGCCGTTGATCGTCATCGAGACGCTCGTCGTGGGCGCCAGCAGGTCGAAGCCGTCGTAGAGCTCCTTCATGTCGTCCAAGGTGGCGACGCTGACGCCGGAGGTGCCGACCTTGCCGTAGATGTCGGGCCGCTCGTCGGGGTCGCGGCCGTAGAGGGTGACGGAGTCGAAGGCCGTGGAGAGCCGGGTGGCCGGCTGGCCCTCGGAGAGCACCTTGAAGCGGCGGTTGGTGCGGGCCGGGTCGCCCTCGCCGGCGAACATGCGGGCGGGGTCCTCGCCCTCGCGCTTGAAGGGGAAGACGCCGGCGGTGAAGGGGTAGCGGCCGGGCACGTTCTCGGCGCGCCAGAACCGCACGAGCTCGCCGTGGTCCTCGTAGCGGGGCAGCGACACCTTCGGGATCAGCGAGCCCGAGAGCGATTCCCGCTTGGGGGCCGCGGCGTACTCGGCGACCAGCGCGGGCCAGCCGTCGATCTGGTCGCGGATCTCGCGGGGCAGGTCGGCGCGGGCGTCGGCCAGCAGGGCGTCGATCTCCTCGCGGGAGGTGAGCTCCTCGGCCACCGCCGCCAGGCGCTGCACGCGCCGGGCCGCGGCGGCGAGCTCCGCCGTCCGCGCGTGGTAGCCGCGCACGGTGTCGGCGATCTCGGCCAGGTAGCGCACGCGGGACGACGGCACGAGCTGGCGGATGCGGGTGGAGGTCTTGTGGCCGACCGGCGCCAGCGTGCCCTCGCCCGCGGGCAGGCCCTTCTCGACGAGCAGGTCGCGCAGGTGCTGGTAGAGCGCGGTGACGCCGTCGTCGTCGAAGGTGGCCGCCGAGGTGCCGAAGACCGGCATGTCGGAGGGCTGCTGGCCGAACGCCTCGCGGTTGCGCACGAGCTGGCGGCCGACGTCGCGCAGGGCGTCCTCGGAGCCGCGGCGCTCGAACTTGTTGATCGCCACCGCGTCGGCGAAGTCGAGCATGTCGATCTTCTCCAGCTGCGAGGCGGCGCCGAACTCCGGCGTCATCACGTAGAGCGAGGTGTCGACGAACGGCACGATCGCGGCGTCGCCCTGGCCGATGCCGGGCGTCTCGACGATCACCAGGTCGAAGCCGGCGGCCCGCATCACGGTGAGGACGTCGTCGAGGTGGTCGGGCAGCTCGTGCGCGCCGCGGGTGGCCAGCGAGCGGAAGAACACGCGGTCGCCGTCGAGGCTGTTCATGCGGATGCGGTCGCCGAGCAGGGCGCCGCCGCCGCGGCGGCGGGTGGGGTCGACGGCGATGACCGCCACGCGCAGCTTGTCCTGCTGGTCGACGCGCAGCCGCCGCACGAGCTCGTCGGTGAGCGAGGACTTGCCCGAGCCGCCGGTGCCGGTGATGCCGAGCACCGGCCGGTGGCCGCGTGCGGCGCGCAGGGTCTCGAGCATGGACGCCGGCAGGGTGCCGGCCTCCGCACCGGTGATGGCGCGGGCGATCGCGACGCGGTCGCCGGCGAGCACGCGGTCGGCGTCGACCGGGCCGAGCTCCCACAGGTCGGCGTCGCAGTCGCGGACGACGGTGTTGACCATGCCCGCGAGGCCCAGGCGCTGGCCGTCCTCGGGGGAGAAGATCGTGACGCCGGACTCGCGCAGCCGGGCGATCTCCTCGGGCACGATGACCCCGCCCCCGCCGCCGACCACCTTCACGTGGCCCGCGCCGGCCTCGCGCAGCCGCTGCACGAGGTACTCGAAGTACTCCACGTGGCCGCCCTGGTAGGAGCTGACCGCCACCCCGTGCACGTCCTCCTCGAGCGCGGCGTCGACGACTTCCTGCACCGAGCGGTTGTGACCGAGGTGGATCACCTCCGCGCCCTGGCTCTGGAAGATGCGCCGCATGATGTTGATCGAGGCGTCGTGCCCGTCGAACAGGCTGGAGGCCGTGACCAGGCGCAGCGGGTGACGCGGGACGTACAGGGACTCGCTCATGGGGCTCCGTAGCTCGACTTACGTGGATGTCCAACCATCGGATACTAGGACGTCCAGGTATTCCGGGGGAAGGGGCCGTCCGCGGACGCCGTCCCGCGTGGTGTGACGTTCTGCAGGTGATCGGGGCCGATTCGCCTGCAGAACGTCACACCGGCGGCCAGTTTCACCGGCCGGCCGGTGAAACTGGCCCCCGGTCAGTCCACCAGATCCCCGCCCGCCGCCCGCAGATCCTGGAGCAGGGCGGTGAGGGCGACGACCTCGCCGGCGGGCAGGCCGGGGGCGCCGAAGACGTCGCGGTTGAGGCCGGCGGTGGCCTCGGCGACGATCGCGCGGCCGGCCTCGGTGATCGAGGCGAGGACGACGCGGCGGTCCTCCTCGCCGCGCAGCCGCTCGACGAAGCCCTGGCGTTCGAGGCGGTCGACGGCGCTGGTGACCGAGGTCGGGTGCACCTGCAGCAGCGAGCCGAGCCGCATCATCGGCATCCGCCCGGCTGAGGAGAACGAGAGCAGCTGGAGGATCTCGTAGCGGGCGAAGGAGAGGTCGAGCGGACGCAGGACGGCGTCGATGCGCTCCATGAGCAGCTGCTGCACCCGCACGACCGAGGTCACCATGGCCATGCCGTCGGCGGCGTCGTCCCAGCCGTGGGCCACCCACTGGCGGTGCGCCTCGCGGATCGGGTCGCGGCGTCGCTTCGATGCACTCATCGCGGCCCAGTCTGGCCCACCGGGCTGCCCGATAGGCGTCCGGCCGGCCCGGGACGCCGGGACACCTGTCCCGCAGAACGGACGGATACCCCTGCTGGTAGCGGTATCGAGGCCCTATCGTTCGCCCATGCCCTCCCTCCTCGAGCGGGCGACGGCCCCCCTCCGTCGCTCGGGCACCTCTGGTCGCGCCGACATCCAGGGCCTGCGCGCCCTGGCGGTCCTCGCCGTCCTCGCCGACCACGCCTGGGGCCGACCTGTGGGCGGCTTCGTGGGTGTCGACGTCTTCTTCGTGCTCTCCGGGTTCCTCATCACCGGCCTGCTGGTCGCCGAGCGCGACCGGAAGGGGCGCATCAGCTACCTCGCGTTCTACCGGCGCCGCGTGCGCCGGCTGCTGCCCGCCGCCTGTCTCGTGCTCGCCGCCACGATCGTGGCCAGTGCGCTGGTCTACCCGGCCGGGCGGGCCCGCACGATCACCGCGGACGCCGTGTGGGCGTTCTTCTTCGCCTCGAACTGGCACTTCGCCGCGGTCGGTACCGACTACTTCGCCACCGACGGCGTCACCTCGCCGCTCCAGCACTTCTGGTCGCTGGCCGTGGAGGAGCAGTTCTACCTGGTGTGGCCGACGCTGATCGTGCTGACGGTCGCCGCCTTCCGCCGCGAGCGCCGGGTCGCGTTGATCGCGCTCACCTCGGTGATCACCCTCGGCTCCTTCGCGTACTCGCTGCACCACACCTCGACCTCGCCGACCTGGGCCTACTTCTCGACCTTCGACCGCGCCTGGGAGCTCGGCGTCGGTGCGCTGCTGGCGCTGCTGACGCCGCAGCTGAAGCAGATCCCGATGAGCGTGCGCCCCGTCCTCGGATGGGCCGGCCTGATCGGCATCCTCGCCTCGCTCGTCGTCGTCAGCGACGGCCCCGGATTCCCCGCGCCGTGGGCAGCGCTGCCGGTGCTCAGCACGGCCGCGGTGCTCGCCGCCGGCACCGGCTCCGACCAGCCGTGGCTGGTACCGCTGACCAACCGGGTCGCCGGCTACGTGGGCGACATCTCCTACTCGCTCTACCTGTGGCACTTCCCGGTGATCATCCTGCTGGCCGAGAAGCTCGACCCGGGGTCGATCGCCTACGACGTCCTCGCGCCGCTGATCGCCCTGGTGTTCGCCATGCTCGGCTATCACCTGCTCGAGGACCCGATCCGTCGCTCCACCTGGCTCGAGCCCCGGTGGAAGCAGGCGCTGCGCGACGGCTGGCTGGACGCCGGCTCCCTCACCTCGCGCTGGCTGGCGATCGGCACCGTGGTGGCCGCCGCGATCGTGACGATCGCCCTCCAGCCCCGCGGCTCGGCGCCCGGCGAGGACCTGCTCCAGCCGATGGTGCCGGCGGCGAACAGCCGCAGCGAGACGCCCCAGGCCGACTACCTCGCGCGCCGCATCGACCAGTCGCTCGGACTCAAGCGGTTCCCGAGCCTGAGCCCCTCGGTCGACCAGCTCGGCATCGCCAACTTCTACGCCGCGATGGTGCGCCAGGGCTGCGCGTCGGTGACGCCGGACGACGCCGCGCGCTGCCGGTTCGGGCCGGCCGACGCCCGACGCACCGCCGTCGTGTTCGGCGACTCCTACGCCATGGCCTACATGCCCGCCGTCCGGGCCGCTCTCGACGGCCGCGGCTACCGCATCCACCAGCTCACGCTCCAGGACTGCCCCGCGTGGGCCTACGACCGCACCAAGTCCGACGGCAGCCTCTACCCCGAGTGCACGGCCTACCGGAAGTGGGCGATCGGCACGATCCGCGACCTGCGCCCCGACCTGCTGATCCTCGCCACCTCCGACAAGGACGCCGCCACGCTCGTCTCCGGCGCCACCGGTGCCGCCCAGGCGGCGGAGGTCGAGGCCGGGGTGAAGGCCACGCTCGACGCCGTGCAGGGCCTGGCCAAGCGCACCGTGGTGCTGGCGCCGCCCCCCGGCACCGGCAACCTCACGACCTGCGCCGGCCCCGGCGCGGCGCCGTCCGAGTGCGTGGGGCAGATCAGCTCCTACTGGTTCGCGACCCGCGATATCGAGCAGCGTCAGGCCACCCAGCACGGCGACGACTACCTCGACACCCAGGCGTGGTTCTGCCGCGGCAGCAGCTGCCCGGCGTTCGTCGGCGACACCCCGGTGGCCTACGAGGGCAACCACATCACCTACCGCTACTCCACCGAGCTCGGCCCGGTGCTGGCCGAGGCGCTCTTCGGCAAGGCGAAGGGCGGTGGCGGTCAGGCGGGCTGACCGCCGCTGACGACGACCGTGCCGTCGGCCTCGCTGTCGGCCTCGCTGTCGGCCTCGTGCCGACCGGGCACCAGCCCCGCCTCGTCGACGAGCGCGAGGAGTGTCGCGGCCTGGGTGTCGGCGCACTCGAACAGCAGGACGCCGTCCGATCGCAGCCACCCACCCGCCTCAGCGAGCACCCGGCGGTGCACCTCGTGACCGTCGGCGCCGCCGTCGAGGGCGTGCCGGGCCTCGTGGTCGCGGGCCTCCGGCGGCATGGCGCCGATCGCCGCGGTCGGCACGTAGGGGGCGTTGCAGATCAGCACCCCGACCCGGCTCCGCAGGTCGGGCGGCAGCGGCGCGAAGAGGTCGCCGTGCAGCACCCGCTCGGGCGGCAGGTGTCGGCGGGCGCAGGCCACGGCCGCGGCATCGAGGTCTGCGGCCCACACCTCGACATCGGGACGCCGTCCGCTCACCGCGGCCGCCAACGCCCCGGTGCCGCAGCACAGGTCGAGGACGACGTCGCCGGGCCGCGCGAGGGTCGCGGCGACCTCCACGAGCAGCAGCGAGCGGCGCCGCGGCACGAACACCCCGGGCGCCACCGGCACCCGCAGGCCGTCGAACCCGGCCCAGCCCAGCACGACCTCCAGGGGCTCGCCCGCCACCCGGCGGGCGAGCCGGGCATCGAGGTCGGCGGGGTCGCGGCACTCGGCCCGCAGCAGCGCGGCCTCCTCCTCGGCGAACACGCAGCCCGCCGACCGCAGCGCGGCGGTGAGCGGGTCGTCGTCCATGCCCGGCATCCTCTCGCGCGGACGGCTAGAACAGGTTCTCGTTTCGGTCTACCCTGCGGAGCGTGACCGCTCCCGACGCCGACTCCGCCCGCGCCGTCCCGGATGTCTTCGCCCCTGCGCACCTCGGCCCGGTGCCCGTGCGCAACCGCACCGTCAAGGCCGCGACCTTCGAGGGCGCCACGCCCGAGGGGCAGGTGACCCAGCAGCTCATCGACTACCACCTCGCCGTGGCGCGCGGCGGCATCGGCATCACGACGGTGGCTTACCTCGCCGTCGCACCCGAGGGCCGCACCCACCGCGAGGTGATCGTGCTCGGCGAGGACACCCTGCCCGGCCTGGCCCGCATGGCCGAGGCGATCCATGAGACCGGCGCCCGGATCGCCGGCCAGGTCGGCCACGCCGGACCTGTCGCCAACGGCCGCTCCAACGGCGTCAAGGCGATCGCGGCCTCGCGGATGCCGAGTCCGCTGTCGATGCAGATGATCCGCTCGGCCACCGAGGCCGACCTCGCCCGCGTCACCCGCGCCTACGTCGACGGCGCGCGGGTGCTCGTGCGCGCCGGGTTCGACGTCCTCGAGCTGCACATGGCGCACAGCTACCTCATCTCCTCCTTCCTGGCGCCGGGCCTCAACCGCCGCAAGGACGGTTGGGGCGGGCCGCTGGAGAACCGCGCGAAGCTCGCGCGCCAGGTCGCCCGCGCCGTCCGCGAGGAGGTGGGGGACGCCGTCGCCGTCACCGCGAAGGTCTCGCTCTCCGACGGCTTCAAGGGCGGGGTGACCACGGCCGAGGCGGTGGAGTTCGCCCAGATGCTGGAGTCCGACGGCACGCTCGACGCCCTCCAGCTCAGCGGCGGCTCGTCGCTGATGAACCCGATGTACCTCTTCCGCGGCGAGGCGCCGGTCAAGGAGTTCGCGGCCTCGATGCCGTGGCTGGTGCGCACCGGCATGAAGACCCCGGTCGGCCGCTCGTTCCTCAAGGTCTATCCCTACGAGGAGGCCTACTTCCTGGAGAAGGCCCAGCAGGTGCGGGCCGCGGTGTCGATGCCGCTCATGCTGCTCGGCGGCATCACCACCACCGAGACGATGGAGCGGGCGATGGAGCTCGGCTTCGACTTCGTGGCGATGGGCCGCGCGGTGCTGCGCGAGCCCGACCTGGTCAACAAGCTCGCCGCCGGCCGCGCGACGTCCGGGGTGTGCGTGCACTGCAACCGCTGCATGCCCACCATCTACTCCGACCGCGGCACCCACTGCCCGGTGATCGCCGGGCCGGATCTGGCCGTGCGCTGACCCGCTCGCTTGTAACGCGGGGTTACCCACCACTACCCGACCCTTACAAGGGGTGCCTAGAGGTGGGTAACCCCGCGTTACAAGCCCCGGGCGCCCGCACCCTGGCGCATTTCTAGAACGTGTTCTAGGTTGTCGCCATGTCCCAGGTCGTCCCCCAGAAGCCCCTGCGCGTCGTCGTCTGGTCCACCGGAACCATCGGTCGGCACGCCATCGCCGGCGTCGACGCCCACCCCGATCTCGAACTGGTCGGCGTGTGGGTCTCCAACCCCGACAAGCACGGCAAGGACGCCGGCGTGCTGGCCGAGCTGGGCCGCGAGCTCGGCATCGCGGCCACCACCGACCGCGACGAGCTGATCGCCCTGCGCCCCGACGCGATCATCCACACCGCGATGACCGACGACCGTCCGTTCGAGGCCATCGAGGACCTCATCTGGATGATCGAGAGCGGCGTCGACGTCGTCAGCTCCGGCCCGGTGCTGCTCCAGTGGCCCGAGAAGATCCTCCCGCCGGAGATGCTCGAGCGCATCGAGGACGCCGGCCGCCGCGGCAACGCCTCGCTGCACGTCAACGGCATCGATCCCGGCTTCGCCAACGACATCCTGCCGCTGGTGATGACCAGCCTCTCCCAGCGCATCGACGAGGTGCGCGTCATGGAGATCTGCGACTACTCCACCTACTACCAGCCGGTCGTCATGGGCGACCTGTTCGGCTTCGGCAAGCCGATGGACTTCGTCGGCATGCTCTGGCAGCCCGGCATCCTCACCATGGCGTGGGGCAGCGTCGTGCGCCAGATCGCCGCCGGCCTCGGCGTCACCCTCGACGAGCCGCTCATCGAGGACGTCGAGCGGCGCCCCGCCGAGCGCGACACCCCCAGCGTGTCGGGCGACGTCGCCGCCGGCACCATGGGCGCGGTCCGCTTCCAGCTCATCGGCACCGTGGACGGCGTCCCGCGCGTCGTCCTCGAGCACATCACCCGCACCGACGCCGAGGCCCACCCCGACTGGGAGAAGCCGCCCGCCGGCACCGACGGCTGCTACCGCGTCAAGATCACCGGCGAGCCGATGATGCAGGTCGACTTCACCCACCACGGCGAGTTCGGCGACCACAACGTCAGCGGCATGATCACCACCGCCCAGCGCCTGGTGAACGCCCTGCCCGCTGTCGTCGCCGCCAAGCCCGGTCTGGTCACCGCCATCGACCTGCCGCTGGTCACCGGCCGCGGCCTCGTGACGGGGAGCCGCGCATGAGCATCCTCGACCGGTTCACCCTCACCGACCACGTCGCTGTCGTGACCGGCGCCGGACGTGGCATCGGCGCCGCCACCGCCGTCGCCCTGGCCCAGGCCGGCGCCGACGTGCTCATCTCCAGCCGCACCGAGAAGCAGCTGCTCAAGGTCGCCGAAGCCATCGAGGCCACCGGACGCCGCGCGCTCGTCGTCCCCGCCGACCTCGCCGACACCGACGCCGTGGCCGGTCTCGCGCAGGCCGCCTTCGACGCCTTCGGTCGCCTCGACACGGTGGTCAACAACGTCGGCGGCACGATCCCGAACACGTTCCTCGACACCGACGTCGCCTACCTCGAGGAGGCGTTCCACTTCAACGTCTCCACCGCCCACGCGCTCAGTCGCGCCGCCGTCCCGCTCATGCTGGCCGCGGCGCCGGAGGGCTCGAAATCGATCGTCGGGATCTCCTCGATGATGGGCCGCGCGGCCGGTCGCGGCTACCTCGCCTACGGCACGGCGAAGGCCGCGCTCGCGCACTGGACCCGGCTCGCCGCCGAGGATCTCGCCCCCCGCATCCGCGTCAACGGCATCTACGTCGGCTCGGTGATGACCTCCGCGCTGGAGTTCGTCGCCGGCGTCCCGGAGATGATGGACCAGATGGAGACCAAGACCCCGCTGGGTCGGGTCGGGGAGGCCGAGGACATCGCCGCCGGCGTCCTCTACCTCGCCAGTCGGGCCGGGCAGTACGTCACCGGCAAGCTGCTCGAGATCGACGGCGGCATCCAGCAGCCCAACCTCGACCTGGCGCTGCCCGACGTCCAGCCCGCAGGCGCCCCCTCGTAGGGTCGCCAGCGTGATCCCGGACAACCAGCAGTCCTTCCGCACCACCCCCACCTCGGTCGCGGTCTCGCCCGACTCGGGGCGGCACTGGAGCGAGGAGGGCGCGTGGGAGGTCGAGCCGGGCATCCACCGCATCCCACTGCCGTTGCCGATGGACGGCCTGAAGGCCATCAACGTCTACGTCATCGAGACCGACGAGGGCCTCACCCTCGTCGATGGCGGCTGGGCGATCCCGCAGGCCCGCGAGCTGCTCGACCGCTGCCTGCGCGACATCGGTGCCGGCTTCGGCGACATCCGCCGCTTCCTGGTCACCCACATCCACCGCGACCACTACACGATGGCGCGGGTGCTCGGCACCGAGCTCGGCGTCGACGTCGCGCTGGGCCGCGATGAGGAGCCCGGGCTGCACCTGCTCAACCACGTCGACGACCTCACCGAGAACCCCTTCGCGCGCGTGCTCATCTCGGCCGGCGCCTACGACCTCGCCGAGATGTGGTCGCGCATGGACGACGACCGCGAGCCGCCCGACCCGATGCTGTGGGCCTACCCCGACACCTGGCTCGCGGGCGACCAGCGCATCGCGGTCGGCGCCCGCACCCTCGACGCCGTGCACACCCCGGGCCACACGCCGGGCCACTACGTCTTCGCCGAGCAGGACGCCGGGCTGCTGTTCTCCGGCGACCACGTGCTGCCCACCATCACGCCGTCCATCGGGTTCACGGTGCCGCCCGTCGAGCAGCCCCTCGGCGACTTCCTGGCCTCGCTGGCCCGCGTGCGCGACCTGCCCGACCTGCGCATCCTGCCCGCCCACGGTCCGGTCGCGCCGTCGTCCCATGCCCGCGTCGACGAACTGCTGACCCACCACGAGAGCCGCCTGGAGCAGAGCCTCGCCGCCCTCGGCGCCCAGGGGCACCGGCTCACCAGCCAGGACGTCGCCGTCCAGCTCGGGTGGACCCGCCACGAGACCCCCTTCGACGAGCTCGACCCCTTCGCCCAGGGCATGGCCGCCATGGAGACCAAGGCGCACCTCGACCTGCTGGTCGCGCGCGGCCAGGTCGGCCGCGACGCGAGCGGCGACGCCGTGGAGTACTGGGCGATCCCCGGCTGATCCCCGGCTGATCCCCGGCCGACCGCTCAGGTCCGGCCGCGCGCGGCCGTTGCCAGGGGACGACGGAAGGACGTCCCGTGGCTCTCGGATCCCGGCGGCTCGCCGCCCTCGTGCTGGCCCTCGTGCTGGCCCTCGCCCTCGCGGCGGGGACGACCGCGCCCTCGCGCTCGGCGCCGGCGGAGTCTGCCGCGCGCGCCGGCGGCAACCCCTTCACGACCTACCGCTGGGGTACCTACGCCGGTCCGCTCGACTTCACCTGGCTGCCTTACCAGCACGCGAGCGGACGACGCCGCGCGATCCTGCAGTACCTGATCGACCAGCCGAAGGCGAAGTGGTTCGGGCACTGGATGCCTGACGGCGTCCTGGCCCGCAAGGTGGCGGACTACATCGCCGGCACCCAGCAGGGCGACCCCGACCGGCTCGTGCAGTTCACGCTCTTCCGCATGGTGCCGTGGGAGCAGGACGCCTGCCGCCGGCTGCCGACCGCCGCCGAGCAGCGCGCCTACCGCCGCTGGATCGGCATCTTCGCCGACGCCGTCGGCGACACCCCGGCCGCGATCGTGCTCCAGCCCGACGGGCCCTTCGCCCAGTGCGCGCCGGGCGGCTCCTCGGTGCTCTCCGACCTCCTCGCCTGGACGACGCGCCGCCTCGGCGCCCTGCCGCGCACCAGCGTCTACCTCGAGGCCGGCGCCTCCGATTGGCCCGCGCCCGGCCAGGGCGGCGTCGAGCGCGCCGCCGACCTGCTGATCGCCGGCGGTGTGGCCGACGCCCGCGGCTTCGCGCTCAACGGCACCCACTACGCCTCGACCGCCGACCAGGTGCGCCGGGCCGCGGCGATCGCCGCCGAGCTCGCCCGTCGTGGCGTGCCGGGCAAGCGCGCGGTCGTCAACACCTCCGGCAACGGCCACCCCTTCGACTTCGGCGACTACCGCGGGCCGGACCCGCTCAACGCCCAGGTGTGCCGGACGCCGTCCGACTCCCGCACCTGCATCAGCCTCGGCATCCCGCCGACCGCCGACGTCGGCGCCGCCCGCTGGGGCCTGCCGGACGACGTCGCACGCCAGGCGCGGCGGGTGGTCGACGCCTACGTGTGGTTCGGCCGCCCGTGGCTCTACCGGCAGAACGAGCCGTTCATGATGAGCCGCGCGCTGCCGTTGGTGACGAGCTCGCCGTTCTGGCCGGGCCTGGACTGAGCGCCGGGCTCCGGGCGAGCCGCCGTCAGCCGAACGACCGGCCCAGGAACCCCTCGGTCGTGCGCCAGGCCCGCGCCGCCTCGGGGATCGCCGGCAGCAGCGGGTAGACGTGGATGAGGCCGGGCTCCTCGACGTATCGCAGCGGCCAACCGGCCTCGGCCGCCCGGCCGGCGAGCAGGCGGCAGCCGGGCAGCAGGAGGTCGCGGGTGCCGCAGAACATCAGCGCCGGCGGCAGACCGGCGAGGTCGGCGAGGGCGGGGGAGACCTCCGGCCGCGCGAGGTCCTCGGGCGAGCCGGCCCACCACTCGGCGTAGGCCTTCAGCTTGCCCAGGTGCAGCCAGGGGTCGCGGGCGTTGAACCACGCCGTCGACGGCGTCGAGGTGGTCAGATCGACCCACGGAGCGAGCAGCAGCATCCCGGTGGCCTGCTCGTGCCCGCGGTCGCGCAGGCTCTGGGCCACGGCCACCGCGATGCCGCCGCCGGCGGAGTCGCCGCCGAGCAGGGTGGGGCCGGACGCCGTCCACCGGGCGGTGATCTCGACCAACGCGTCATGGGAGTCGGCCCAGGTGTGCTCGGGAGCCAGCGGGTAGTCGGGCAGGACGACGCGGGCGCGCAGCTGCTGGGCGAGCCGGTCGGCGTACCGCACGTGGAAGGCGTCGATCGGGGCGACGAAACCGCCGCCGTGCATCCACACGACGGTGGCCTCGACATCGTGCGTGCGCGGGGTCAGCACGTGCGTCGGGAAGTCGCCGGTGCGGTCGACCTCGACCTCGTAGCGCTGGTGGAGGTGGCGCACGAGCCGCGTCGGCAGCGACCGGTCGAGCCCGGAGTGCCAGCGCTCCAGGCGCCCGCGCTCCCGCTCGGCGTCGTCGAGCTCGCGCGAGCGGCGCACGCGAGGGACGGCGTAGGCGAGGAGTTCGTGGCGCAGGCTCGGCATGCCTCGCATCCTCTCAGGGCGATGATGGTGGGGTGTCCCAGCCCGGTGGTCCCGCGTCGGTGGTCGTCATGGGTGTCGCCGGCTCCGGCAAGTCGACCGTCGGCGCGGCGCTCGCCGACCGGCTCGGCCTGCCCTATCTCGACGGCGACGACCTGCATCCGCCGGCGAACCTCGCCCGCATGCGCGCCGGGCTGCCGCTGCGCGACGACGACCGTTGGCCCTGGCTGGACGCCGTCGGCGCCTGGCTCGCCGGACGCAGCGGGGGAGGTGTCGTCGCCTGCTCGGCCCTGCGCCGCCGCTACCGCGACCGCCTGCGCGCCGTCGTCCCGGACCTCGTGATCGTGCACCTGCACACGACCGACCCCGACCTGCTGCGCCGGCGCCTGGCCGCCCGCCGCGGCCACTTCCTCCCGCCCGCGCTGCTCGACTCCCAGCTCGCGACGCTCGAGCCCCTCGAGGCCGACGAGCGGGGCGTCGTCCTCGACCTCGCCCTGCCGGTCGACGACCTCGTGCGGCAGGCCTGCGCGGCCATCGCGCCCTCGTCGGACGCTCCTGCGGGCGCGGACGACTAGAGTCCGCCCATGACCGTGGACGCCCCCGACGCCGACACCCCCGAGGCCGGCGACACCGCCGCCTGGGACGACTGGCGCACCTACGGCGAGCCCGACCTCCCGCGCATCCTCGCGGCCGCGCTCGAGGCGTTCGTCGAGCACGGCTACCACGGCACCTCGATCCGCGACATCGCCGCGGCCAGCGGCCTGTCGGTGCCCGGCGTCTACCACCACTACCGCTCCAAGCAGGAGATCCTGGCGGCGCTCATGTCGGCCACGATGGACGAGCTGCTGGGCCGCAGCCGGGCCGCGCTCGCCTCGGCCGGCGACGACCCGGTGGCGCGGTTCGAGGCGGTCGTGGAGTCGATGCTGCGCTTCCACATGGCCCGCCGCGGCCAGGCGTTCGTGGGCTCCTCGGAGATGCGCAGCCTCGATCCCGACGAGCGTGCCGCGCACATCGCGCTGCGCGATGAGCAGCAGGCGATGCTGCGAGTGCTGCTGGAGGAGGGGGTGGCGGCCGGGGTGTTCGCCACGCCCTACCCCGCCGACGTCGCGCGGGCGATCTCCTCGCTGTGCGTGGGCATGGCCTCGTGGTACCGCGAGGACGGTCCGCAGAGCGCCGACGAGCTCGTCGTCCGCGAGCTGGCGATGGCCCGGGCGCTGGCGGACTCCGGCGCCACGGGCTAGCATCCGCCTCAGGCCGACCGAGCGATCGCTCGGTCGCGAGGAGAGCGAGGCAGTCGTGAGTCGAACCACCACCCCCGAGGAGCTGGCGTCGCTGGTCGCCCGCACCCGCGCGTTCGTGCGCGAGCACGTGCTGCCGATCGAGGACGCCGCCGACGGCGACATCGAGGCGGCCGGTGGTGAGGACGTCCGTCTCCAGCTCCAGAAGCTCGCCCGGGACGCCGGCATCCTGGCCCCGCACGCGCCCGTCGAGTACGGCGGCCACGGCCTGAACATGGTCGACCGCGCGGCGGTCTTCGAGGAGGCCGGCTACGGCCTGTTCGGCCCGCTCGCCACCCACATCGCGGCGCCCGACGAGGGCAACATCCACATGCTCGACCACATCGCCAGCGCCGCGCAGAAGGAGAAGTACCTGCGCCCGCTGGCCACCGGCGAGGTGCGCTCGGCCTTCGCGATGACCGAGCCCGCCCCGGGCGCCGGCGCCGATCCCTCGATGCTCACCACCCGTGCCACCAAGGTCGACGGCGGCTGGGTCATCGACGGTCGCAAGTGGTTCATCACCGGCGCCGACGGCGCGGGCTTCTTCATCACCATGGCCCGCACCTCCGGCGAGCCCGGCTCGGCCGGCGGCGCCACGATGTTCCTCATGCCCGCCGACACCGAGGGCATCGAGGTCGTGCGCCACGTCGGAACTGTCGACAAAGCGATGTTGGGCGGGCACTGCGAGGTCGCCTTCACCGGCGCCTTCGTGCCCGACGACGACGTCCTCGGCGGCGTCGACGAGGGCTTCCGCTACGCCCAGGTGCGCCTCGGGCCGGCCCGCATGACCCACGTGATGCGCTGGACCGGCGCCGTGCGCCGCGCCCACGAGATCGCGGTCAACCACGTCGCCCACCGCGAGGCCTTCGGCTCCCGCCTGGCCGACCTCGGCCTCATGCAGCAGCTCATCGCCGACAACGAGATCGACCTCGCCGCCACCCGCGCCCTGCTGCTCGAGGCCTGCCGGGTGCTCGACGACGGCGGCCGCGCCGCCAAGGAGACCTCGATCGCCAAGACCTTCGCGGCCGAGGCGCTCCACCGCGTCGCCGACCGCGCCCAGCAGATGTGCGGCGGCCTCGGCGTCTCCACCGAGCTGCCGGTGGCCCGCATCGCCCGCGAGGTGCGGCCCTTCCGCATCTACGACGGCCCCTCGGAGGTGCACCGCTGGTCGATCGCCAAGCGCGCGGTCAAGGCGATCACGTCGGAGTTCGCCGCCGGAGCCGACGGGGCCGGCGCCTGATGGCCGACCTCACCGCGGCGGAGCTGGCCGCCGTCGCCGGGGTCATGGCCACCGCCGGCGTCCCGACCACCGGCGAGCTGCACGCGAAGCTGCTCACCGCCGGACGCTCCAACCTCACCTACAAGCTGTGGGACGACGCCGACGCCGCCTGGGTCATGCGCACCCCGCCGCGGGTCGGCCGCACGCCGTCCGCCCACGACGTCGCCCGGGAGTACCGCGTCACGAAGGGGCTGGCGACCGCCGGCGTCCCCGTGCCGCAGGCCGTGCTCGCCCACGACGACGAGGAGCTCATCGGCGTCCCGTTCGCGATCGCGGGCTTCGTCGAGGGCGCGACCGTGCAGTCGCGCGCGCAGTTCGAGGCGCTCGGCCCCGAGCTGCGCGCCGCGTCGCTGGAGGCCCTGTTCGGTGCGCTCGCCGCCCTCCACCGCGTCGACCACGTCGCCGCCGGCCTCGAGCGGTTCGGCCGACCCGACGGCTATGCCGCCCGCCAGACCAAGCGCTGGGCCGGCCAGTGGGAGATCGTCGGCGAGGCGTTCCCCGACGCCGTCCGCGCCGACGCGCAGCGTCTCGCCGCCGGTCTGGCCGACCGGCTGCCGACGCTGGAACAGCGCAGCACCGGCGTCGTCCACGGCGACTACCGCATCGACAACACCCTGCTGCGGCTGGACGCCGAGGCCGGCACCGCCGAGGTCGCCGCCATCGTCGACTGGGAGCTCTCCACCATCGGCGACCCCGTGGCCGACGTCGCGATGATGTGCGTCTACCGCCACCCCGTCTTCGACCTCACCCTCGGCGGCTCCTCGGCGTGGGCCAGCGACCTCATGCCCGACGTCGACGCTCTCGCCGCCGGCTACGAGCGGCACGGCGGGGTGCCGCTGGACTCCTGGGAGTTCCACCTCGCCCTGGGCTACTTCAAGATCGCGGTCATCGCCGCCGGCATCGACCACCGCCACCGCGCGGGCGCCAGCCACGGCGAGGGCTTCGACACCGCGGGCGAATCCGTCGGACCGTTCCTGGCCGAGGGGCTGGCACTCCTGGGCTGAGGCCGCCACGATGTGACGGCCATCTCTCCCCGACGTCCCCGAGCCCCGAGAGGCCCGCATGACCGAGCAGCCCGCCGTCCTCGTCGAAGTGCGCGACGGCGTCCAGATCATCACCATCAACCGCCCCGAGGCGAAGAACGCGCTCAACGGCGCGGTCGCCCGCGGCATCGCCGCCGCCGTCGACGAGCTCGACGCCAACGACGAGCTGCGGGTCGCGGTGCTCACCGGCGCCGGCGGCACCTTCTCCTCCGGCATGGACCTCAAGGCGTTCCTCACCGGCGACGTGCCGCTCGTCGAGGGCCGCGGCTTCGCCGGCATCGCGCAGGCACCGCCGCGCAAGCCGCTCATCGCCGCGGTCGAGGGCTGGGCCGTCGCAGGCGGGTTCGAGCTGCTGCTCGCCTGCGACCTCGTCGTGGCCTCGGAGGAGGCGCGCTTCGGCGTCCCCGAGGTGAAGCGGGCGCTGGTGGCCGGCGGCGGTGCCGCCCTCGAGCTGCCGCGGCGTCTGCCGCGCGCCATCGCCATGGAACTGCTGCTCACCGGCGACCCCATCAGCGCCGCCCGGGCCGCCGAGCTCGGCCTGGTCAACCGGCTCACGCCCGCGGGCGGTGCGCTGGACGGCGCCCTCGCGCTCGCCGCCACCATCGCCGCGAACGGTCCGCTCGCCGTGCGCATCAGCAAGGAGATCGCCGTCGGCGCCTCCGACTGGACCACCGCCGAGGGCTGGGAGCAGCAGTCGCGCATCGTCGCCCCGGTCTTCGTCTCCGAGGACGCCTCGGAGGGTGCGCGGGCCTTCGCCGAGAAGCGTCCGCCGGTCTGGAAGGGGCGCTGAGCCGATGGGTGAGTGGAGCGAGCTGCGCGGCCGCGTCGCCGTCCTGCAGGGGCAGGACGCCGTCGACCCCGACGACCTCGACCTCGTGTGGTCGCAGTGCCGCACGGTGCGGCCCGAGGAGATCCTCGGCAGCTGGCGCGGCTCGGACTTCGCCACCGGCCACCCCGTCAGCAGCCTGCTCGTCGGCTCGCGCTGGCACGGCAAGCGGTTCGACTCCGTCGAGGAGGCGCACCCGCTGATCTGCCGCGACGAGGCCGGGGAGCTGTTCTCCAACGCCGAGCTCGGCAAGGGGCTCGCGAGCCTGTGGTCGGTGGAGTTCCGCGGCGAGACCACCGCCACGATGGTCTACGACGGCCAGCCGGTCTTCGACCACTTCAAGGCCGTCGACGACGACACCCTGCTCGGGATCATGAACGGCAAGGGCGTGCTCGTCGGCGGACGGCACTACTACTTCCTGCTCGAGCGGGAGCGCTGAGGTCGCGGTCGCGGTCTCGCCGGCCTGAGCCCAACGTCCGATTATCGGAGCCACTTCTCAGGGGAAACTGTCACTTATCGGGTGAAGTTTTCCCTGAGAAGCGCAGGAGTCACCGGTGCACCGGTGATTCCGACGCGCTGCCCGCGCCCTACCCGGCCGTCCGCCGCCCCACCACGACCCCGGCGCCGGCGCACACCGCGCAGAACGCGAACACCGTCGCGAACCCGGTGGCGGCAGGCCCGTCGGCGGCGGCGAAGAGGATGCCGGTGATCGCGATCGAGGTCGCGCCCGCGACGGTGTCGCACATGGTGAGGGCGGCGCTGTTGCGGCCGCGCTCCTCCTCGGCCGAGGCGCCGAGCACGGCGACGGTGGTGCGCGGGAAGGCCAGGCCCATGCCGGCGCCCGCGCACATCCAGCAGATCGCCACCAGGACGCCGTTCGGGTGCAGGGCGGCGTTGAGGAACTGTCCCGCGATGCCGAGGGTGAGCAGTGCCGCTCCGGCGCCGAAGGCCTGGGCGTGGCTGAGCCGTTCGCCGAGTCGGCCCTGTACCTGCGCCGCGCCGGCCCAGGTCAGCGCGCTGCCGGTCAGCGCGAGTCCGGCCTGCCAGGGCGGCAGGTCGTAGCACGCCTGGAGCAGGTAGGGCACGTAGATCTCGGCGGCCAGGTAGCCGGCGCTCAACGTGCCGCGCATGGCGATGATCGCCGGCAGCCCGCGCGCGACCCGCAACGCGCCGGGGGGCAGCAGCGGTCGCAGGGCGGCCAGGGTGGCGATGACGCCGAGCCCGGCGAGCACGTGTCCGGGGATCGATTCGCTGCGCCCGGCCAGGTCGACGCTCACCACGGCGGCGGCGACGAGGACGGCGAGCACGAGGCGTCGTCGTCCGTCGGGATCGCGGGCGCGGTCGACCTGCGCAGAGGTGCGCAGCGCCGGGAGGATCAGGGCGGTCGCACCCCCGGCCACGACCAGGACCCCGAGGAACACCCACCGCCAGCCGACCGTGTCGGCCACGACGCCGGCGAGCAGCGGACCCACCATCGACGGCACGATCCAGGCGGCCGAGAAGAGGCCGAACAGGCGCGGTTGGTCGACGCCGTCGAACACCTCGCCGACGAGCACATAGATCGCCACCGTCACCGCGCCGCCGCCCATGCCCTGGAGGAACCGGGCGAGCACGAACACCTCGATGGTCGGCGCGAGACCCGCCATCAGCAGGCCGCTCGCGAACACCCCGACCGCCAGCAGCAGCGGCAGCGCCGCGCCGCGACGGTCGGCCAGCAGGCCGCCGGCCACGGTGCCGACGACGCTCGAGGCCAGGGTCAGGGAGAACGCGACGGAGTACCAGGCGCGGCCGTCGAGCTCGCGGGTCACCGTGGCCATCACGGTGGTCACGGCCATCGTCTCGAAGGCGTAGAGGAAGATCAGCGCGGTGCCGCCGAGGGTGGTCGCGCGGTAGCGCGGTGCCAGCAACGGGGTCGTCGTGCTCTGCTCCCCGATCGCCACAGCGTCAGCCTGCCACGCCCATGTTTCGGCCACCCACCGGACGCCGTCCCGGCCTCGGCGCCGGATGCCTAGGGTCGGTCGCGTGAGCATCGACTACTCCTTCGCCGACGGCTGCGCCCGCATCACCCTCGCGGACGGCGACCGCGGCAACGCCATCAACACTGCGTCGGTCGCCGAGCTGTTCACCGCGCTGCGTCGTGCCGACACCGACGGTGCGCGGGTCATCGTGCTGGCCGCCGAGGGCCGGTTCTTCAGCGTCGGCGGCGACCTCGCCTCCTTCGGCGGCGCTGACGACATGGCCGTCTACATCGACGACCTCGCCGAGGCACTGCACCGGTGCGTCAGCGAACTACTGCGCAGCGACGCCGTCGTCGTCTCCGCCGTGCAGGGCATGGCCGCCGGCGCGGGCTTCCCGCTGGCCGCGGCCGCCGACATCGTCCTCGCCGCCGACACCGCGAAGTTCACCCTCGGCTACACCAAGATCGGGCTCTCGGTCGACGGCGGCACCTCGCTGCTCGTGCACACCCTCGGCCTGCACCGCACCCTGCGGCTCGCGCTGCTCAACGACGTCCTCACCGCCGAGGAGGCGGCCGCCGCCGGCCTGGTCGCGCGCGTCGTCCCGGCTGCGGAGCTCGCCGGCGCCGTCGACGACGTCGTCGCCACCCTGCTCGCTGGCGCCGCCGGCTCGTTCGCGGCCACCAAGCGCCTCCTGCGCGCCGCCGCCGAGGAGTCCCCCGAGGGCCGGCTGCGGGCCGAGTCGCTCGCGATCCGCGCCAACGCCGGTTCGCCCGACGGACGCGAGGGCGTGACCGCGTTCCTGGAGAAGCGGCCGCCGTCCTTCTCGTGAGGGCGGCCGCTGCTGTAACGCGGAGTTAGGGGGACTGGGATCCCCTCAGGAGGGGTGGGCAGTTCCCGTAACCCCGCGTAGGCCCTGTCGGGCTCGAACCGACGACCCTCGGATTAAAAGTCCGGTGCTCTACCGACTGAGCTAAGGGCCCGCGGTCATCCTAGGAGCGCTCGGCGGCGTCCGTGCGGCGGGGCACCGCGACCCGGACGTCGGCCAACTCGACCTCGTGTCCCTCGGCGCACCGCACCTCGATGCGGATCTCCGCGCCGCAGTCGGCGTGGGTGAGGTCGAGCGGCGGTCGTCCGCTGCGGGTGAGATGGCGCCCGCCCCACTGGAAGAGGCCGAGGACGACGGGGGCGAGGTCGAGGCCGCTCGCGGTGAGCCGGTACTCGTAGCGGGTGCGCTGCCCGGGCTCGCGGTACGGCGTCCGTGCGAGGACGCCGGCGGCGGTGAGCTCCTTGAGCCGTGCCGAGGCCACCGCGGGGGTGATGCCGACGCGGTCGGCGAAGTCGTCGAAGCGGGTGGTGCCGTAGAGGGCCTCGCGGATGATCAGCATCGCCGAGCGGGTGCCGACGACCTCGAGGCTGCGTGCGATGGGGCAGCGATCGCCGGGCCGGAAGACCTCGCGGTCGGCGAGCGGCCCGACGAGGGTGACGGCATCACCGGCGGGGTGATCCCCGGCGGTCCCGGCGACCCCGGCGGCCCCGGCGACCTCGGCAACCTCGGCGACCTCGGCGACCTCGGCGACCTCGGCGACCTCGGCGACCTCAGCGACCTCAGCGACCTCAGCGACCTCAGCGACCTCAGCGTCCGATGTGTCCTGCGTCATACGTCCCCCTCACTTGCGTGAAGCATAGCCAGACCCCTACGGTCCTGACTATGCCAGACCAAAGTCAGAGCCGGGCGGTGACCGGACGCCCCGCCGTCCTCGCCGTGCTCTCGGCGGCCGCGTTCGTCGCGAGCCTCGACCTCTTCATCGTCAACGTCGCCTTCGAGCAGATCGGCGCCGACCTCGGTGCCTCGATCACCGACCTCTCCTGGGTGCTCAACGCCTACGCGATCCTCTACGCCGCCCTGCTCGTCCCCGCCGGTCGCCTGGCCGACCGGTACGGCCGCAAGGGCGCCTTCCTCGCCGGTCTGGCCCTCTTCACCCTCGCCAGCGTCGCCTGCGCGGCGGCCGGCGACGTGTGGACGCTGGTCGCCGCCCGCGCCGTCCAGGCCGTCGGCGCCGCGATCCTCACCCCGGCCAGCCTCGGTCTGGTCGTCGCCGCGGCGCCGCCCGAGCGCCGCGCCACCTGGATCCGCATCTGGGCCGCCACCGGCGCGGTGGCCGCCGCCTTCGGCCCCGCCGTCGGCGGCGTGCTGGTCGAGGCCTCGTGGCAGTGGGTCTTCCTGGTCAACCTGCCCATCGGCCTGGCCGCCCTGGCCGTCGCCGCGGTCGTCGTCGAGCCCAGCCGGGACGACGCCGCCACCCGCCTGCCCGACCTGCTCGGCGCGAGCGCCCTCGCGCTGGCCGTCGGCGCCCTCACCCTCGCGCTCGTCGAGGGCGACGCGTGGGGCTGGACGTCGGGCCGCGTGCTGGGCGCGTTCGTCGTCAGCGCCCTGGCCACGCTCGGCTTCCTCGTCTCCTCCCGCCGCCACGCCGAGCCGGTCATCTCGCCCGATCTGCTGCGGGTGCGGGCCTTCCGCTGGGCCAATCTGACCTCGCTGCTCTTCGCCGTCCCGTTCGCGGCGGCCCTGCTCGTCACCGTGCTGTGGCTGCAGACCGTGTGGGGCTACTCGCCGATCCGCACCGGTCTCGCGGTGGCGCCCGGACCGCTGATGGTGCCGTTCTGTGCCGCGCTGGCCCACCGGTTCCTCGCCCGCGTGCCGGTCGGCTGGGTCGTCGCGCTGGGCTGCGTGCTCTTCGCGGCCGGCACCCTGCTCACCGCGAGCACCGTCGGCGTCGAGCCCGCCTACGTCACCGACCTCCTGCCGGGCTGGCTCATCGGCGGCGCCGGCGTCGGTCTCGCGCTGCCGAACATCCTCTCCTCGGCCACCGCCGACCTGCCGCCCACCCGGGCCGCCACCGGCAGCGCCGTCGTCACGATGACCCGCCAGCTCGGCACCGCCTTCGGCGTCACCCTCGTCGTGGTCGTGCTCGGCACCCCCGCTCCCGCCGAGGTGCTCGACTCCTTCCAGCGCGTGTGGTGGTCGTTGGCCGGCGTCATGGTGCTGGCCGCGCTCTCCGCCCCGCTGCTCACCCCCGCCCGCCGCCCGGTCGACCTGCCGCTGGCCGAGGTGGTCGCATGAGCGGGTTCGGCGCGGTCAGCGCCGTGCAGCCGCTGGGCGAGGGCCGCTTCGCCGTCGACCTCCACCCGGGCTGGACCATCGGCGGCCACCCCAACGGCGGCTACCTGCTCGCCCTGCTCGGACGCGCGGCCAGCGAGACGACCAGCCACGCCCACCCCGTCGCCGCCAGCGCCGCCTTCCTGGCCTCGCCCGACCCCGGCCCCGCGGTCGTGGTGGCCGAGCTCCTGCGCGAAGGTCGCGGCACCGCGGTCGTCCGCGCCCGACTCGAGCAGGAGGGCCGCCCGTGCGTCGAGGCGCTGCTCACGCTGGCGCCGCTGCCCGG
Source organism: Nocardioides fonticola (assembly GCF_039536805.1). NCBI lineage: Bacteria > Bacillati > Actinomycetota > Actinomycetes > Propionibacteriales > Nocardioidaceae > Nocardioides > Nocardioides fonticola. The sequence continues at coordinate 144,855 of NZ_BAAAZH010000036.1, forward strand.
CGACGACGTCCCCGTGCGATGGGACGACGCCGTCCCCGAGCGCAGCACCGCGCGGCTTCAGGACGCCGTCCCGCTGCGCATCCCCGAGGGCTTCATCGACGTGCGCCTCTTCGACGAGGTCGCGGTCGCCATCGAGCCCGAGAGCGCCGCCTTCCTGGCCGGTGTGCCGCGGGGGAGGGGTGAGATCCGCGGCTGGCTCGACCTCGGACCCGACGAGGTGGTCGACCCCTACGCGCTGCTCTTCGCCGTCGACTCCTTCCCGCCCGCCACCCTCGACATCGCGATCACCGGCTGGGTGCCCACCCTCCAGATGTCGGCCTACGTGCGGGCGCTCCCGGCACCCGGCCCGCTCCAGGTGCTCCACCGCGCCCACCTCGTGCACGGTGACCGCGTCGACGAGACCTGCACGGTGTGGGATTCCCGCGGCGTCCTGGTCGCCCAGGGGCACCAGCTGGCCGGCGTCCGGCTGCCGTGACGCGGGCCGGGAGGGCCCGGCGGCCCCGGTAGGTTCGGGGCATGTCCGCACCCGCCGATCTCGTCGTCGTCGGGGCCGGCCTCGTCGGCCTCGCGGTGGCACGCGAGTACCTCCGGCGCCACCCCGGCGCCGAGGTCGTCGTGATCGAGAAGGAGGCTGACGTCGCTGCGCACCAGAGCGGCCACAACTCCGGCGTCGTGCACGGCGGCATCTACTACCAGCCCGGCTCGCTGAAGGCGCGGCTGTGCGTCGAGGGCGCGCGGCTGATGTACGAGTACTGCGAGGAGCACGGCATCGCGCACGAGCGGTGCGGCAAGCTCATCGTCGCCCTCGACGACTCCGAGATGGGCCGCTTCGAGGAGCTCGAACGCCGTGGCCACGCCAACGGCGTCCCGGGGCTGCGGCGCCTCGACGGCCTCGCCGCACTGCGCGAGATCGAACCGCGCGCCACCGGCGTCGCCGCGCTGCATGCCCCGAACACCGGCATCGTCGACTACCCCGCGGTCGCGCGAACGGTGCTCGCCGAGCTGCGCCGCGACGGCGTCCGGGTGCTGCTCGGCACCGAGGTGCACGGCATCCGTACGTGGGGGGACGTCGCCGAGGTGCGCGCGGCCGGCGAGGTCGTGCGGGCCCGCACGGTCGTCGTCTGCGCCGGGCTGTGGTCCGACCGCCTCGCCCGGGCGGCCGGTGCGCCCGCCGACCCGCGCATCGTGCCGTTCCGCGGCGCCTACCTCGCGCTGCGGCACGATCCGGACGCCGAGCCCGTGGTGCGCGGCATGGTCTACCCGGTGCCCGACCCCGACCTGCCCTTCCTCGGCGTGCACGTCACCAAGCACGTCGACGGCCGCGTGCTGCTCGGCCCCACCGCCATGCTGGTGCCCGCCCGCGACTCCTACTCCCTGCGCACCTGGCGAGGTCGCGACGCCTGGGAGACCGCCGCCTGGCCGGGCACCTGGAGCGTGGCGCGACGCTTCTGGCGCACGGGGCTGACCGAGCTCCACCTCGCAGCCAGCCGCCGCGCCTTCGTCGAGGCCGCCGCCCGCTACGTGCCCGGCCTCACCGTCGACGACCTGGACGACGGCGTGGCCACCGCGGGCGTGCGCGCCCAGGCGGTCGGTCGCGACGGCACCCTCGTCGACGACTTCGTGCTCTCGCGCACCGGGCCCGTCACCTACGTGCGCAACGCGCCGTCGCCCGCCGCGACGTCCTGCTTCGCGCTCGCCGCCGAACTGCTCGATCGCGCCCTCGCGCCGTCGTCCTGAGGCCTGCGGCGAGGGTCGCCCGGACCTGTTGGTCCGCCTGTCACACCCGCGTTGCAGAACCTTCATGGCGATGACCCGAAAACCCGTCTCCGGGCGGTGGCAGGGGTCCTCGCCGCCGGTACTGTGATCGGCACCCGGGCGACCGGGTGACACGCATGAGGGCGGAGATCCCGCCCCGACGAAGGAGATTCGAGCAGCATGGCTCAGGGCACCGTGAAGTGGTTCAACGCCGAGAAGGGCTTCGGCTTCATCGCGCAGGAGGGTGGCGGCGACGACGTCTTCGTGCACTTCTCCGCGATCCAGACCCAGGGGTACAAGACGCTGGAGGAGAACCAGGCCGTCGAGTTCGACGTGACCCAGGGCCCCAAGGGTCCGCAGGCGGAGAACGTCCGCCCCCTCTGACCCGGCGACGTCGGCCGGTCCGCACCCGGCCCGACCCGCCCCGACGACCCCGTTCCGCACCTGCGGAGCGGGGTCGTCGCCGTTTAGGACGGCGTCGGGGGCGCCCCAGGTGGTGCGATCCACCGGTGGTCATGCCGGGCCAGGCCGACACCACCCGAAATGACCAGATTTACCCGGTGCCCGTTTCGCGGCGGTGCGGCTCGGGCACGCTCGTCGCAATGGACATCACGAGCATGACGGGAGGCGCAGTGCAGGACCAGTTCGACGTGTCACTCGAGGACGCCGACCTGTTGGGCGAGGTCGAGCTGACCACCAATCTGATCATCGCGGCCAGCGAGGTCGACGAGCACCTCTCGCAGGCCCAGATCGACGAGATCCTCGGCCTCATCACCCTCGAGGCCGACGAGGACTGACGCCGCTGCCGCGTCCGCGCCGGGTGTCCGGTGTGTGGACGCGATCCGCGGCCGCCGGCTGTCGGAATCACCGGTGCACCGGTGACTCCCGCACTTCTCAGGCGATGTTTCCCCTGAGAAGTGACAGTTTCCCCTGAGGAGTCCGCCCGGATGGCGGACGCCGGCGCGCGCCCCAGTCCTTGAACAGGTACCCCAGGGGGGTACCCTGGAGGCATGAGCGCCGAGACGGACGCCGTCCACCCCGCCGACCCGCAGCCCGGGTCCGTGACCGACGAGAGCCACGAGCCGGGCGGGCACGACCATGCCGGCCATGCCGGCCATGCCGGCCATGCCGGCCACGGCTACATGCGCCGCAAGGACGACTACCTCAAGCGGCTGCGCCGTATCGAGGGCCAGACCCGCGGGCTGCAGCGGATGGTCGAGGACGACACCTACTGCATCGACATCCTCACCCAGGTCGCCGCGGTCACCAAGGCGCTCCAGGCCGTCTCGCTGGCGCTCGTCGAAGACCACCTCCACCACTGCGTCGTCGACGCCGCCCGTGCGGGCGAGGCCGAGGGGGAGGCGAAGGTCGCCGAGGCCGTCGCCGCGATCTCCCGCCTCGTGCGCTCCTGACCGCCCGGCACCGACCACCGACCGACGCCGAGAACGAACGATCGAAGGAGATCCCATGGACACCACCTGGACCGTCGAGGGCATGACCTGCGGCCACTGCGCCGCCTCGGTGCGCGAGGAGATCGAGGAGATCCCGGGCGTCACCTCCGTCGAGGTCGACCACGCCAGCGGTGCGGTCGTCGTCACCAGCGAGGCTCCGATCAGCCGCGACGACGTCGCCGCCGCGGTCGCCGAGGCCGGCTACAGCCTCGTCTGAGCGATGAGCACCGAGACCGGAGCACTACCTGCCCCCCTCCGCGAGGTCGACCTCGCGATCACCGGCATGACCTGCGCCTCCTGCGCGAACCGCATCGAACGCAAGCTGAACAAACTCGACGGCGTCCGGGCCACGGTCAACTACGCCACCGAGAAGGCGCATGTCGTGCTCGAGGCCCCGGTCGCCGACGACGTCCTGCTGCGCACCGTGGCCGACGCCGGGTACGGCGCAGCGCTCCCGCAGGCCGCCGATCGGGACGCGGCCGCCGACGCCGACCACGGCGCCGAGCTCGCCGCCCTGCGCCGCCGGCTGGTTATCGCCGCGGTGCTGAGCGTGCCCGTCATCGCCGCGGCGATGGTGCCCGCCTGGCAGTACGACGGCTGGCAGTGGGTGTCGCTGGTGCTCGCGACCCCGGTCGTCGCCTGGGCGGCCTGGCCGTTCCACCGCGCCGCCGCGATCAACCTGCGCCACGGCGCGGCGACGATGGACACCCTGGTCTCCCTCGGCGTCCTGGCCGCCTACGGCTGGTCCCTCGTCGCCCTGACCGTGGGCGACGCCGGGATGATCGGCATGACCCACGGCTTCTCGCTGCGGCTCCAGCGCGACGACGGGCTGGGCGACATCTACCTGGAGGCCGCCACCGGCGTCACCACCTTCCTCCTCGCCGGGCGCCTCCTCGAACGCCTCGCGCGCCGCCGGGCCGGCAGTGCTCTGCGGGCGCTGCTCGACCTCGGCGTCCGCGAGGTCACCCTGCTGCCCGACGGTCCGGACGCCGAGGCCACCGCGGTCGTCGCGGCCGACCGCGTCGCGGTCGGCGACCACCTGCTCGTGCGCCCCGGCGAACGCATCCCGACCGACGGCATCGTCGTGCGCGGCACCTCCGCCGTCGACGCCTCGATGCTCACCGGCGAGTCCGTGCCGGTCGAGGTCGCCCCGGGGGACGCCGTCGTCGGCGCGTGCGTCAACGCCGGCGGCCGGCTCGTCGTCCGTGCGACGCGGGTCGGCGCCGACACCCAGCTGGCCCGGATGGCCCGCCTGGTCGAGGAGGCCCAGACCCGCAAGGCCGCGGTGCAGCAGCTCGCCGACCGGGTGTCGGGCGTCTTCGTGCCGGTGGTCGTCGGGCTCGCCGCGCTGACGTTCCTGGGCTGGCTGGTGGCCGGCGCGGGCGCCGGGTTCGCGATGAGCGCGGCCGTGGCGGTCCTCGTGGTCGCCTGCCCATGCGCTCTCGGCCTGGCCACGCCGACGGCGCTCATGGTCGGCACCGGCCGCGGCGCCCAACTCGGTCTGCTCATCCGCGGACCGCAGGCCCTCGAATCGGCCCGTCGCATCGACACCGTCGTGCTCGACAAGACCGGCACCCTCACCACCGGTGTCATGGAGGTGCGCGGCATCCACCCCGCGGCCGGCGTCGGCCCGACCGACCTGCTCGAGCGGGCGGGCGCGCTCGAGGCCGCCAGCGAGCACCCGATCGGGCGGGCGGTGGCCGCGGCCGCCGGCGCCCGGGCCGGCAGCGCGCTGCGCGAGTTCGCGAACAGTCCGGGACGCGGGGTCGAGGGGGTGCTGGACGGCGTCGCGATCCTGGCCGGCCGGGCCGCGTTCGTCGCCGAGCGCCTCGGCTCGCTGCCCGAGGACGTCGCCCGCCTGGCCGCCGAGGTCGAGCAGCGGGCGGCCGTGCCCGTCGTCGTGGCCTGGGACGGCGTCGCGCGCGGCGTCCTCGAGGTGGGGGACGCCGTCCGCGCGACCTCCGCGCTCGCCGTCCGGCGGCTGCGCGAGCTCGGTCTCGAGCCGGTGCTCCTCACCGGCGACCACGCCCGGGCGGCGGAGACCGTCGCAGCCGCGGTGGGCATCGACCGGGTGATCGCCGGGGTGCTGCCGGAGGGCAAGCTCGCCGCGATCCGCGACCTCCAGGAGTCGGGGCGCACCGTCGCGATGGTCGGCGACGGCGTCAACGACGCTGCCGCGCTGGCCGGCGCCGACCTCGGCATCGCGTTGGGCACCGGTGCCGACGTCGCGCTCGAGGCGGCCGACCTCACCGTCGTGCGCGGCGACCTGCTGCCCGTCGTCGATGCGCTGCGGCTCTCGCGCCGCACGCTGGCCACGATCCGCTCGAACCTGGTCTGGGCGTTCGGCTACAACGTGGCCGCCCTGCCGCTGGCGGCGGCGGGTCTGCTCAGCCCGATGATCGCGGGCGGGGCGATGGCGCTCTCCTCGGTGTTCGTCGTCGCGAACAGCCTGCGGTTGCGCGGGTTCCGGCCGCTCGCGGCGCCGGAGGGGCTGTCGGAATCACCGGTGCACCGGTGACTCCCTCGCTTCTCAGGGAAAGTTTCCCCTGAGAAGCGACAGTTTCCCCTGAGAAGTGCCTGGCGCATAGCGGACGAACAAGGGGCCGCCGGTCCCACCGCTCAACAGGTCGCGAACAGCACCGGACCGGTCGAGAGGTCGGAGAGCACGAAGGTGTCCGGTTGCGGGCGCAGCACCATCGTCACGAGCTTCCCGGTCGCCTCGACCGGTCCCAGGGTGAACCGGTCGGCGAAGTCGCCGCCCTGGCCCGGGGCCGGGCCCGAGGCGAGGGCGGCACGGCTGTCGGCGTTCTCGCGCGCCTGGTCGTCGCGCTCGAAGCCCATGACGACCCGCACTGAGCGGTCGGCCTCGAGCCCCATCGCGAAGGACGTCACCGGCGTCACCGTGCCGGCGGCGGCGATGAGCTGGTCGGCCTGACGCTGGCTCTGCTCGTCGGCCTGCGCCATCGCCAGCGTGCGGCAGGTGTAGTCGCCCGAGTACACGACGGCGGCGAGCGGGTCGGCGCCGGCGGCGTCGACGAGCCCGGCCGCGGCATCGTCGACGGGCGTCGCCGCGGTGTCGTCGAGGCCCTTCAGCACCGTGCGCAGGTAGTCGGCGCTGTCGCTGACCAGCAGCAGGTGCCGATCGCGCAGGAAGGCGATGTTCTCCAGGGTGGGTGCCGCGGTGCCGTCGCTGTCGGTGCCCTGGGCGGCGGCGGCGAGCCGCTCCTCGCCGCCCTCCCAGACGCCGTCGGGCGAGGACGGCGGCGTGTAGCCCAGCGCGCGCACCTGGTCGGCGAGCTCGTCGATGTCGAGATCGGCGGGCAGCCCGACGATCTCGACGGCGCCCGAGGTCGACTGCGCCAGCAGCTCCCAGTCGATCGAGGCCGGCGACCAGCCGAACTTCTCCTGGAGCATCGGGGTGGAGTCGATGAGGCCGGAGCTGGAGGAGAGGTCGGCGGTGAAGGCGTCGTCGAGGAACGCTCCGACCTCACGGGGCGTGGAGTCGGCGTCGACCCGCGCGCCGAGCTCGCGGCGCGCGCCTGCCCAGTCGGTCCAGGCGTAGCGCTGGCTCTCGGCCGGCGCCATCCGCACGGCCCGCTCGAAGGTCGTGGACTCCGAGCCGCCCCAGACGCCCGCCACGCGGGTGCCGAGGACGACGGCCGCGACGACCACCGCCACCGCGGTGGCCCCGATCAGCGCCGTGCGCGTGCGCATCGCCGATGGCCTCCCCGGGGTCTGCTTGCCGCACGAGCGGCCGGAGGTGTGAGACTAACGCCATGGTCCCAGCCGGTGAGATCCGTGCCGCCGGCGCGGTGGTGCTGAGGCCGCGCCAGGTCCTGCTCGTGCATCGCGCCCGGTACGACGACTGGTCCTTCCCCAAGGGCAAGCTCGACCGTGGCGAGCACCGCACCGCCGCCGCCGTGCGGGAGGTCGAGGAGGAGACCGGCGTCCGGATCCGGCTCGGCGTGCCGCTGACGCGGCAGCGGTACCTGGTCGGCGATCGGCCCAAGACCGTCGACTACTGGGTGGCCCGGCCGACCGGCCCCGACGGCGTCGAGGGCTACGTGCCGAACGCCGAGATCGACCGGGTCGCGTGGGTCGACCGCGAGGAGGCCCCCGGCCTGCTGAGCTACGACCGCGACCGCAGCGTGCTCGAGGAGGCCCTCAGCCCGGCGCGCCGCAAGCGCACCGACGCCCTGGTGGTGGTGCGGCATGCGGCCGCGCGGGCGCGGCGCACCTGGCGCGCCGACGACCGGGTGCGCCCCCTGCTCGCCTCCGGGCGTCTGGACGCCGCGCGGATGGTGCCGACCCTCCAGGCCTTCGGCGTCGCCGACATCCTGACCTCGCCGAGCACCCGGTGCGTCGAGACCGTCGCTCCACTGGCGGCCGCCCTCGATCTGGTGCCACGGCGCAAGCCGGTGCTCGCCGAGGAGGACGCCACCCCGCGGGCCGTGCGCTCGCTGGTGCGTGCCGAGGTCGACGCGCTGAGCGGCACCGGTCGCGTCGCTCTGCTGTGCTCGCACCGCCCCGTGCTCCCGGTCGTCTTCGACGCGCTCGGCCTGGACGACCCGCGCTTGGACCCGGGCGACATCATGGTCGTGCACCTGCGCAAGGGACGGGTGGTGGCGGCCGAACGGCATGCGGCGCACCCGGGCAGCGAGCCCGCCGTCTGAGGATCGCCGGTGAGTGTGACGCGGAGCGCATCGTCAAGGGTGCGATAGCCGGCGACAGGCGAGTTCACCTGATGTACGCCGTCCGCCCGCTCGTCCGACATCGATTGGGCATATCGAGTTCATCGTCCGTTCACCCGCGACCCCGGATCAGGTCACCTGACCTCCTTAGCGTCACCGGCGTTCCCGGAATCTGTCCGGGTCTGACCCACGCCACGAACCTTTGGAGAGAACGTGATCCGCACTTCCATCCGCCGCGGCCTCATCCCCGGTGTCGCCGCCCTGGCCCTCGTGCTCTCGGCCTGCGGTGCCGGCAACGAGGACTCCGGATCGTCCGACGGCGGAAGCGACTCCGGCCTGTCCGGCGAGCTCGCCGGCGGCGGCGCCACCTCGCAGGAGAAGGCCCAGGCCGCCTGGCGTGCCGGCTTCCAGACCGAGAACCCCGGCGTCACGATCACCTACGACGGCGTCGGCTCGGGCACCGGCCGCGAGAACTTCATCAACAAGGCCTACCTCTTCGCCGGCACCGACTCGGCGATCAACGACGACGAGGGTGAGCTGACCGCGGCCAACGAGCGCTGCGGCGGCGACGTCATCCAGGTCCCGGCCTACGTGAGCCCCATCGCGGTCGCCTTCAACCTGCCCGGCATCGACTCCCTCAACCTGAGCGCCGACGTCATCACCGACATCTTCGAGGGCACCATCACGAAGTGGAACGACCCGAAGATCGCCGCCGAGAACGACGGCGTCGACCTGCCCGACACCACCATCGTGCCGGTGCACCGCTCCGACGACTCGGGCACCACCGCCAACTTCACCGACTACCTGAGCAAGGCGGGCGGCTGGAAGGCTCCGGCCGACGACACCTGGCCCGCCGACATCAAGGGCGGCGAGTCCGCCGAGGGCACCTCGGGCGTCGTCGGTCTGGTGACCGACAACGAGGGCTACATCGGCTACGCCGACGAGTCGGCCGTGGGCGACCTCGGCCAGGCCTCCATCAAGGCCGGTGCCGCCTACGTCGCCCCGAGCGAGGAGGCCGCCGCCAAGGCGCTCGCGGTCTCGAAGCTGGCCGAGGGCAACTCGGCCTCCAACATGGCCTACGACATCGACCGCACCACCACCGAGGCCGACACCTACCCGCTGATCCTGGTGTCCTACCTCCTGGCGTGCCCGACCTACCCGGCCGACCAGGCCGACGCGGTCAAGGCGTTCCTCGAGTACGTCGTCTCCGACGCCGGCCAGCAGGCCGCCGCCGACGAGGCCGGCTCCGCGCCGCTCGACCCCGCCGTCTCGGAGCAGGCCACCACGATCCTCGAGGGCATCACCGCCGAGTGATCCGCGAGGCGGGTCGTCGGTGTCCGACCGACGTCGCACGGCCCGCCTCTCGCCCGTTCCAGCACGAGCCCCGGCGCGATAGCCTCGCCGCCGGGGCCGTGCTGCGAGACACCATGACAGGAGACCCGTGACCGCCACTTCGACGCCGCCCGAGGCGTCCTCCGCCGACGGCCTGGAGGGGCCGCGCCGCTCGGCGCTCGGCGACCGCGTCTTCCGCGGGCTGAGCCTCGGCTCCGGTCTGGTCATCATGCTGGCGCTGGCGGGCGTGTTCGTCTTCCTCGCCATCGAGGGCGCGCCCGGCCTCAACGTCGACCCGTCGTTCTACAACCCCTCGACATCGTTCTGGGGCTACGTCGGGCCGCTCATCTACGGCACGATCCTGGCCGCGGTCATCGCGCTGATCTTCGCGGTGCCGCTCGCCATCGGCATCGCTCTGTTCATCTCGCACTACGCGCCGCGCCGCATCGCGACCCCGGTCGCGTACCTCATCGACCTGCTCGCCGCCGTCCCCTCGGTCGTCTACGGCCTCTGGGGCGGTCGCGAACTGGCGCGCCACGTCGGCGACGTGCAGGTCTGGCTGAACGACTGGTTCGGCTGGCTGCCCTTCTTCGAGGGTCCGCCCTCGGAGTCGGGTCGCACCATCCTCACCGCCGGCCTCGTGCTGGCGATCATGGTGCTGCCGATCGTCACGGCGATCTGCCGCGAGATCTTCGCCCGCACCCCGCGGCTGCACGAGGAGGCCGCCCTGGCCCTCGGCGCGACCCGCTGGGAGACCGTCCGCTACGCCGTCTTCCCCTATGCCCGCTCCGGCATGGTCTCGGCCGTGATGCTGGGCCTGGGCCGGGCGCTCGGCGAGACGATGGCGGTGGCGATGGTGCTCTCGGCCTCGCCGCTGGTCACTCTCAACCTGATCTCGGGCAGCAACCCGGCCACCATCGCCTCGAACATCGCGGTGAACTACAAGGAGGCCACCCCCGACAAGCAGGCGGTGCTCATCGCCACCGGTCTGGTGCTCTTCGCCTTCACCTTCGCCGTCAACTTCCTGGCCCGCTACATCGCCGGCCGCAGCGAGCGGAGGCTCGCCCGATGACGACCGTGCATACCCGCCCGAGCATGCCGACCCTCACCGAGACCCGGCTGCCGTCCTGGGCGCCCGGACTCGTGGCCGTCGGCGCCGCCGGCATCGGCGCCCTGCTGTGGCTCTTCGGTGTCGGCCTCGCGCTCAGCGTCTTCCTCGCCGCCGTCCTGTTCATCGTGATCGTGCCGGTCTGGTCGGCCGCGGTCGAGAGCCGCCGCGCGGCCGCCGACCGACTCGCCACCACCCTGGTCTGGACGGCGTTCCTCGTCGCGATGCTGCCGCTGATCTGGCTCGTGGTCACCGTGCTGCGCGAGGGTCTCTCGACGGTCAACATCGACTTCCTCACCTACTCGATGCGCAACGTCATCGGCGACGAGCAGGGCGGTCTCTACCACGCCCTGATCGGCACGCTCCTCGTCACCGGCATGGCGTCGCTCATCTCGGTGCCCATCGGCATCTTCGCCGCGATCTACCTCATCGAGTACGGCAAGGGCACCCGCATCGCGCGGGTGCTCACCTTCCTCGTCGACGTGATGACCGGCATCCCCTCGATCGTGGCCGGCCTCTTCGCGCTCTCGTTGTTCGTGCTGATCCTCGGCCCGTCGATCCGCTTCGGCTTCGGCGGCTCGGTGGCCCTCTCGCTGCTCATGATCCCCACGGTCGTGCGCTCGACCGAGGAGATGCTGCGCCTCGTGCCCGACGATCTGCGCGAGGCCTCCTACGCCCTGGGCGTCCCGAAGTGGCGCACCATCGCCAAGGTCGTGCTCCCGACCGCGCTCGGCGGCATCGTCACCGGCGTCGTCCTCGCGATCTCGCGCATCATCGGCGAGACCGCGCCGCTGCTGGTGGTCGCCGGTGCCACCGACAGCGTCAACACCAACCTGTTCGACGGACGCATGGCGACGCTGCCGGTGTTCATCTACCAGCAGTACAGCGTCGCCACCCCCAAGGGCCTCAGCTACGCCTGGGGCGGCGCGCTCGTGCTGATCGCGATCGTCATGATCCTCAACATCGTCGCCCGGATCATCGGCCGCGTCTTCGCGCCCAAGACCGGTCGCTGAGCGACGTCACCCAGACCCCGGAGAATCCCACCATGGCCAAGAGCATCGACGTCTCGGACCTCAACATCTACTACGGCGACTTCCTCGCGGTCGAGGGCGTCAGCATGACGATCCGGGCGAAGGCGGTGACCGCGTTCATCGGTCCGTCCGGCTGCGGCAAGTCGACCTTCCTGCGCTCGCTCAACCGCATGCACGAGGTCATCCCCGGCGCGCGCGTCGAGGGCAAGGTCGTCGTCGACGGCCAGTCCCTCTACGACCCGGCCGTCGACCCGGTGGCCGTGCGCCGCCAGATCGGCATGGTCTTCCAGCGGCCCAACCCGTTCCCGACGATGTCGATCTACGAGAACGTGCTGGCCGGCAACCGCCTCAACTCCAAGAAGCTCAAGAAGGCCGAGGCCGACGAGATCGTCGAGCGCTCCCTCAAGGGCGCCAACCTCTGGAACGAGGTCAAGGACCGTCTCGGCAAGCCCGGCATGGGCCTCTCGGGCGGTCAGCAGCAGCGTCTGTGCATCGCCCGCGCGATCGCCGTCGAGCCGCAGGTGCTGCTCATGGACGAGCCGTGCTCGGCGCTCGACCCCATCTCGACGTCGGCCATCGAGGACCTCATCCACGAGCTGAAGTCCGAGTACACGATCGTGATCGTCACCCACAACATGCAGCAGGCGGCACGAGTCTCCGACGACACCGGCTTCTTCAACCTCAAGGCCGCCGGCAAGCCCGGTCACCTGGTGGAGTTCAACCCCACGAAGAAGATGTTCACCAACCCCGACAACGAGGCCACCGAGGCCTACATCTCGGGTCGCTTCGGCTGATCCGCACCGCTCCGCGCCACCCGGGTGGGGCGGAGGGCGGCCGGTCGGCGCCGCAGGGTTACCGTGGCGCCATGTCGTTGCTCCGCCAACCCCTGCTCCTGCTCGCCCGCAGCGGCGGCGTCCGCCGGCTGGTGAGCACCATGCCCGTCAGTGCGGGCATCGTCGCCAGCTACGTCCCCGGCGAGAGCACGGCAGCGGCGGTGGGGGCCACCCGCCGTCTCCAGGACGACGGCCTGCTGGTCACCCTCGACCACCTCGGTGAGGACACCACCGAGATCGCCCAGGCCGAGGCCACCGTGCAGGCCTACCTCGACCTGCTCGCCGAGCTGAGCCGCGAGGGGCTCGCGCACGGAGCCGAGGTGTCGGTGAAGCTGAGCGCCGTCGGCCAGTACCTGCCCGACGGCGGCGCGGAGATCGCGCTGGAGAACGCCCGCCGCATCTGCCGCGCCGCCCGCAACGCCGGCACCACGGTCACCCTCGACATGGAGGACCACACCACCACCGACGCCACGCTCGCCACGCTGCGGGAGCTGCGCAAGGACTTCCCCGAGACCGGCGCCGTCCTGCAGGCCTACCTGCACCGCACCGAGGCCGACTGTCGCCACCTGGCCTCCGAGGGGTCGCGGGTGCGGCTGTGCAAGGGCGCCTACGCCGAGCCCGAGACCGTCGCCTACACCGACCGGCTCGAGGTCGACCGCAGCTACGTGCGCTGCCTCAAGATCCTGCTCGCCGGCCAGGGCTACCCGATGATCGCGACCCACGACCCGCGGATGATCGAGATCGCCCGTTCGCTCGCCAGCCGCTTCGACCGGCGTCCGGGCAGCTACGAGTTCCAGATGCTCTACGGCATCCGCCCTGAGGAGCAGCGTCGGCTGGCCCGCGCCGGCGAGCGGGTGCGCGTGTACGTGCCCTACGGCCAGGAGTGGTACGGGTACCTCATGCGCCGGCTCGCCGAGCGCCCGCAGAACCTGTCATTCTTCGTGAAGTCCCTGATCTCGAAGAAGTAGCGAGCGCGCATGACCTCCTCCCAGACCGCCATCCTCGGCGCCGGCGTGATGGGCGAGACCCTGCTGTCGGGGCTCGTCCGTGCCGGACGCCGTGTCGACCACCTGCTGGTGGGGGAGAAGCGGGCCGAGCGCGCCGCCGAGCTGACCGACCGGTACGGCGTCGCCGTGCTCGACAACGTGGAGGCCGCCCGCCGCGCCGACACGATCGCCCTGGTCGTCAAGCCGCAGGACATGGCCGACCTGCTCGCCGAGATCGCGCCGGTGCTCGGTCCCGGCAAGCTGCTGGTCTCCCTCGCGGCCGGCATCACCACCGCCTTCATCGAGTCGTGCGTGCCGGCCGGCGTCGCCGTCGTCCGGGTCATGCCGAACACCCCCGCGCTCGTCGACGAGGGCATGGCGGGCATCTCGCCCGGGTCGAGCGTCACCGACGACCAGCTCGCCGAGGCCGAGGGCCTGCTGGCGAGCGTGGGGCGCGTCGTCCGCATCCCCGAGCGCCAGCAGGACGCCGTCACCGCGATCTCCGGCTCGGGTCCGGCCTACATCTTCTACGTGGTCGAGTCGATGATCGAGGCGGGCGTGCACCTCGGCCTGCCGCGCACGACCGCCACCGAGCTGGTAATCCAGACCCTCGTCGGCTCGGCGAAGATGCTGCGCGAGACCGGCACCCACCCGACCGTGCTGCGCGAGCAGGTCACCAGCCCCGCCGGCACCACCGCGGCCGCGCTGCGCGAGCTCGAGGTGCACAAGGTGCGCGCCGCGTTCCTCGCCGCCATGGAATCGGCCCGCGACCGCTCGCGCGAGCTCGCCGAGGGCAGCTGAGCCCCGAGCTGATCCCCGCTCCCGGGGGCCTCACAGCCCGATCGCGGTGGACGCCGCCGCGAGCACCGGAGCGGTCACCTCACGGCAGCGTGCCTCGCCCGCTGCGAACACGGCCTCCACGTGCCCAGGGTCGGCCGCGAGCTCCGCGTAGCGACGCTGCACGGGCTCCAGAGTGGCCACCACCGCATCGGTCACCGACCGCTTGAGGGCGCCGTAGGTGGTGATGCCCGCGGCGTCCCCGCCGCACGCGGCCAGGATCTCCAGCAGGTTGGTCACGCCGGGCTTGGTCGCGCGGTCGGCACGGACGGCGTCCGGCCCGACGTCCCCGTCGGTCACCGCCCGCGCGATCGTGCGACGCACCACCTCGGGCGGATCGAGCAGGCCGATCACGCCGGCCCCGCGCCCGTGCGCGGCGTCGCTCTTGCTCATCTTCCGCGTCGGGTCGGCCAGGTCCATCACGCGCGCCCCGGCCTTCGGCACGACGAGCTCCGGCACCGTGAAGACCGGGCCGTACCGCGCGTTGAACCGCAGTGCCAGATCGCGGGTCAGCTCCACGTGCTGGCGCTGGTCGTCGCCCACCGGCACCCGGTCGGGCCGGTAGAGCAGGATGTCGGCGGCCATGAGCACCGGATAGGTGAACAGCGAGGCCCGGGCCACCGGCAGGCCGTCGCCGCGGTGGGCGCGGGCCTTCTCGCGGAACTGGATCATCCGCCCCAGCTCGCCCGTGCCCGCCACCGACTCCAGCAGCTGCGCGAGGACGGCGTGGGCCGGCACCCGCGACTGCCGGAAGAGTGTGGCGCCGTCGAGGCCGGCGGCGAGCAGACAGGTCGCCAGCTCCCGGGTCCGTTCGCGCAGGACGGCCGGATCGTGCTCGACGGTCAGGGCATGCAGGTCGGCGACGCCGTAGAAGCAGTCGGCCCCCGCGACGGCGTCCCGCATCGGACGCAGAGCGCCGAGCAGGTTGCCCAGGGTGAGCGAGCCGCTGGGGGTGAGCAGGGAGAGGGAACGCATCGGAACTCCTGAGGACGGGCCGCTCAGGGCGGACCGGTCGTGGTCCCGACATGCGTCGGCCGCCCTGGGGGCGGCCGATGGATGGGTGGTGTGATCCGGGCAGGGGCCGCCGTCAGGCGGGCCACCAGCACATGGACGAACGTCGCAGGATCACGCGAGCAGGTTAGCGTCATCACGTGAACGCGTGCACGGGGCCGGCGGCGGTCGTCTTCGATCCGGCCCTCACCGAGTACGACCTCGGTCCGCAGCACCCGATGTCGCCGGTGCGCATCGCGCTCACGATGCGTCTGGCCGACGCCCTGGGGGTGACCGGGGTCGGTGCACTGCCGATCATCGCCGCCCCCATGGCCGACGACGACCTGGTCGCCACCGTGCACCGCCCCCAGCTCATCGAGGCGGTCGCGCGCGCCGGGCGCGGGGGAGTCGCCGATCTCGGCTTCGGCATCGGCTCCGAGGACACCCCGGTCTTCCCCCGCATGCACGAGGCGTCGGCGCACGTCGTGGGCGCCACCGTCGAGGCGTGCCGTCGCGTGTGGAGCGGCGAGGTCCAGCACGCCGCCAACATCACCGGCGGCCTGCACCACGCGATGCCCGATCGCGTGAGCGGCTTCTGCGTCTACAACGACGTCGCCGTCGGCATCCGGTGGCTGCTCGACCACGGGGCGCAGCGGGTGGCCTACGTCGACGTCGACGTGCACCACGGCGACGGCGTCGAGCGGGTCTTCTGGGACGACCCCCGCGTGCTCACGATCAGCCTGCACGAGACCGGCCAGCTGCTCTTCCCGGGCACCGGGTTCCCCGCCGACCTCGGCGGCCCCGACGCGCTCGGCTCGGCGGTCAACGTCGCGCTCCCGCCCGGCACCGGGGACGCCGGGTGGCTGCGCGCGTTCCATGCCGTCGTCCCGCCCCTGCTGCGCGAGTTCGCGCCCGACGTCCTGGTCACCCAGCACGGCTGCGACTCCCACGCCGACGACCCGCTGGCCCACCTCTCCCTGACCGTCGACGGCCAGCGCGCCGCCCAGGTCGCCCTCCACGACCTCGCGCACGAGGTCGCCGGCGGCCGGTGGGTCGCCACCGGGGGCGGGGGCTACGAGATCGTCGGCGTCGTCCCCCGCACGTGGGCGCACCTGCTCGCGATCGTCGGCGGCGCCCCGGTCGATCCGGCGGCCGCCGTGCCCGAGGAGTGGCGCGAGCACGTGCAGCGCGCCTACGCGCGGGTCGCCCCGCTGCGGATGGGCGACGGCCGCACCCCGGAGCACCGCCCGTGGGAGGACGGCTTCGACGACTCCTCGTGGCTGGATCGGATGATCCACGAGACCCGGATGGCCGTCTTCCCGCTGCACGGGCTCGATCCGTGGCCCTGAGCCGTGGCCTTGAGCCTGGCTATCCAGCCACCGCTCTAGGCCACTGCACTCTCGTCGGGGGAAAATCAAGGGGACACGCCGGGTACTAGGACTGAAGTTCTGTTCACCTCTTCCCCATCCGTCACACCAGGCCCTATTCTCACGACTACGTGGCCGCTGGCGCGTCGGTGGGGAAGCCGATGCACGTGCCGCACAGAAAGTCGGTGCCCCATGGCGAACCCTCCCGGAGACATCTCCGACGCGAAGTTCCTCACCATCGCGGAGGTCGCGGCGATGATGCGTGTCTCCAAGATGACCGTCTACCGCCTGGTGCACGGCGGCGACCTGCCGGCCGTGCGCGTCGGCCGCTCCTTCCGCGTCCGCGAGGAGGACGCCAACGAGTACATCCGGCGCAGCTTCTACAACGCCGGCTGAGCTCCGCGTCCGCTCCCTGAGCGCACCCGCCCCGATTCTCCGCGCCCCGCTGCGGCCGGATAGGCTGACCCGAGCCCTGCAGAGGGGCGTCCGGTCCGCACCCGGCGGTACCGTGCTTGGAAAGGTTCATCGTGGGTTCTGTCATCAAGAAGCGCCGCAAGCGCATGGCGAAGAAGAAGCACCGCAAGCTGCTGAAGAAGACGCGCGTGCAGCGTCGCAAGCTCGGCAAGTGAGCCTGCTCCGCCGCTGACGGATTCCGCATTGGGGAGCGCGTTATGGGCAGGGTCGTCCTCGTCACCGGGGTCTCCCGTGACCTCGGCCGGAAGTTCGCGCGCTCACTCGCTGCCGATCCGGGTGTCTCCCGGGTCATCGGCGTCGACGTCGTCCCCCCGCGGGGAGACGTCGGCGACGTCTCCTTCGTGCGTGCGGACATCCGCACGCCCGTCATCGCGAAGATCATCGCGAAGGAGGACGTCGACACCGTCGTCCACATGAGCATCATCGCCACCCCCGGCTCGGCCGGCGGGCGGAACACGATGAAGGAGCTCAACGTCATCGGCACCATGCAGCTCCTCGCGGCCTGCCAGCGTGCCGAGAGCGTGCAGCACCTGGTGGTGAAGTCGACCACCACGGTCTACGGCGCCAGCAACCGCGACCCCGCCATGTTCCGCGAGGACATGGAGCCGCGCCGCGCTCCGCGCAGCGGCTACGCCAAGGACATCGCCGAGATCGAGGGCTACGTGCGCGGCTTCGACCGCCGCCGTCCCGACGTCCGGGTCACCACGCTGCGCTGCGCGAACGTCATCGGGCCCAACGTGGTCAGCCCGATGACCTCCTACTTCCGCCTGCCGGTGCTGCCCACCGTGCTCGGCTACGACGCGCGGCTGCAGTTCCTCCACGAGCGCGACCTGTACGGCGTCCTCACCCACGCCGTCACCCACGACGTCCCCGGCACGTTCAACGTCGCCGGCGACGGCATCCTCATGCTCTCCCAGGCCGTCCGCCGCCTGCAGCGCCCTTCCGTGGCGCTCCCCGGTGTCGCGGTCGGCCGGGTGGGATCGCTGCTGAAGTCCGCCCGACTGGCCGACTTCAGCCCCGAGCAGTTGGCCTTCCTCACCTACGGGCGCGGCGTCGACACCACCCGCATGCGTCGCGTGCTGGGCTTCGAGCCGGCCCACGACACCGCCAGCGCCTTCGCCGACTTCGCCGCGCTGCTGCCGCCGACCGGCGGCCGCACCGAGCGTGCCCTGGGCCGTCTCGCGGCGGCCCTGCCCGACCCCGACGCCGTCGACGCCGCCGGCCAGCTCCTCGGGGGTCCGTCGTCCGCCGAGATCCGCGCCGAGGTGGGAGCAGACCATGGGTGACGCCGAGATCATCCCGATCGGCACGCGGGGGCGGCCCGGCCGCGGCACCGGCAAGGCGCCGTCCTCGGCCGCGCGCAGCCTGGCGCCGGGCGGCGCCGCCCGTCCGGCGCGCAAGGCCGCCGCACCCCAGAAGTCGCAGAAGCCGGCCGCCCGACCCGCTGCCGACCCGGTCGACCCGGTCGACTCGGGCGACCCGGTCCAGCAGCCCGGGTCGGTGGAGCCGACGACGGCGTCCGCCGAGCAGCGCGAGCCCGGTCCCGCGTCGGCGCCCCTGCTCGAGGCGGTCGGCTCCCCGGCTCCCGGCCCGTCGCACGCCGGCGCGGCGGGTGAGCGCCCGCCCGTGCTGACCACCGAGCGCGAGCCCCGCGGCGGCATCCCCACCGCCGACCTCCTGCACGCCTTCCAGGTGGCCGCACGCGAGCTCTTCGGCGAGGAGTGGGAGGTGCAGCTCGCCCGGTTCCTGGCGTTCCTGCGCCGCCGCATCACCGGCGACTACGAGGTCGACGAGTACGGCTTCGACGCCGAGGTGACCCAGCGGTTCTTCATGGCCGCCCTGCGTCCTCTCGCCCAGAAGTGGTTCCGCATCGAGGTGCGCGGCATCGAGAACATCCCCACCGACGGCGGCGCGCTGGTGGTCTCCAACCACTCCGGCACGATCCCGGTCGACGGCGTGATGACGATGGTGACCATCCACGACCACACCGGGCGGTTCCTGCGCCCGCTCGGCGCCGACCTCGTCTTCCGGATGCCCGTGGTCAGCACGCTGGCCCGCAAGGGCGGCGCCACGCTGGCCTGCAACGAGGACGCCGAACGCATGCTCACCGGCGGCGAGCTCGTCGGGGTGTGGCCCGAGGGGTTCAAGGGCATCGGCAAGCCGTACTCCCAGCGCTACAAGCTCCAGCGCTTCGGCCGCGGCGGCTTCGTCTCGGCCGCGATCCGCACCGGCGTCCCGATCATCCCGTTGTCGGTCGTCGGGGCCGAGGAGATCTACCCGCTGGTCGGCAACATCCCGTCGCTGGCGCGGCTGCTCGGCGTCCCCTACATCCCGATCACGCCGACGTTCCCGCTGCTCGGCCCGCTCGGCCTGGTGCCGCTGCCCTCGAAGTGGCTGATGGAGTTCGGCGAGCCGATCCGCACCGACGAGTTCGACGCCGGCGCCGCTGACGACCCCATGCTCGTCTTCAATGTCACCGACCAGGTGCGCGAGACGATCCAGCAGACCCTCTACAAGCTGCTGATGGACCGCGAGTCGGTCTTCCGCTGACCGGCTGGCGGCGCGGCCGAGCCGCCAGTGCCATCGGGGGCGTCGCCGCCGCCGATGATCATCGGGCCCGAGGGCCCTGCGATCACTTGCCCGAGCTGCCCTTCGCCGGCTGACCACCCAGGGTGCCGTCACCGTCGGGGTCGAGCAGGGTGCTGACGTCGTCGAGGACGCCGGTGAGCAGGTCGTCGTCGCTGCCGTTGCTCGCACCCGTGTGGCTGCCCGTGGTGCCGCCGTTGCCGAGCAGGGCGTCGCCGAGCTGGGTGAGGGCGTCGTCGGAGGACGGGGACGGCGTCGAGCTGCCCGAGGAGCCGCTCGAGGGGTCGAGGGCGCCCGGGTCGATGATCGGGGACGGCGTCGGCGTCGTGGCGGGCTCGTGGCGACGGCCCTTGCCGCCGACGCGGGTCACCGAGGCGCCGGAGTCGATGCTGTCGCTGCGCACGAGGGGGTCGACCTCGTCGGCGGCGCGGAGCATCCACTGCGGGAACCGGTCGATGCCGGCACCGTCGCAGGTCGGGCAGGCGCGGTGCGCGGCGGCGTCGATGCCGGCGAGCACGTTGGCGGCCTGGATGAGGGCCGCCCGGGCGCCTGCGGGGATCTCCGAGGCGAGCTGGTCGAGCAGGCCGAGGCTGCGCGCGGCGAAGGCCCGCAGCTCGAGGACCGAGGACTGGTCGCCGTCGGCGCCGAAGTCGGCCAGGAGCAGGTCGGAGGCCTGCGACGCCTGGGCGGCGAAGTCGGCCAGCGTCTGGGCGATCGTGTCGGGGTCGGCGTCGCCGGCACGGGCGAGGGCGTCGACCTCCTGGAGGCGGCCGGCCGCGTTGTGCAGCAGGGTCGAGCCCTTGTGGTCCTGGCCGAGGGAGACGGTCGTGTGGGCGTTCTCGATGACCCGCTTCAGCGGGTAGAGGACGTCGCCGGGCAGCGCGGACTGGGCGGCGACCGCCATCGAGGTGGTGGCGCCGACGATGGCCAGGCCGCCGATCGCGGCGGCGAGCCGACGGTCGCGGGCGGTGCGGCGCTGCGGGACGGTGAGTCGCTCGGCGAGGGAGGCCTCGACCGGGGACAGCTCGGTGGCCGCTGCGGCCATGAGCTGCGTGCGCAGCGAGGAGACGAACTCGGGACGGGCCTGGACGGGAGCGACCGAGCGCAGGGCGCCGACCAGGTCGAGGAGCTCGGCGTGACGACCGGCGGCGGCCGCGTCGGCGGCCCCGTTCACCAGGGCGTCGAACTCGTCGGCACGCTTGCGTGCCGAGTACACCGGGCTCATCGGGCGATCCTCCTGCTTCGAGCCGGACGTTCCGGCGTCATGGAGGAGAACGACCGGACGCGCGGGGAGGTTACGGCCTGACGCGGATCGAACATCCACATCTCGGTAACGGCGGTCGCGGTCATCGCAGGCCCTCCGGCATCAGCTTGGCCAGGTTGCGCACGCCGCGGAGCTGGAGCTGCTTGACCGCCCCGTCGGAGCGACCCAGCACGGTGGCGGTCTCGGCGATGCTCATGCCCTGGAGGAAGCGCATGACCAGGCAGTCGCGCTGCTCCTCGGGGAGCTGGGTGAGCGCCTGGAGGAGGATCTCGTTGGTCAGCCCCGCGAGGACGGCGGACTCGGGGCCCTCCGTCGCGTCGTCATGCTGGCCCATGTCCTCGGTGGTGAACTCCAGACGGGTGCGGCCGGCCTTGAAGTGGTCGGTCGCGAGGTTGCGGGCGATCGTCATCAGCCAGGCGCCGAAGTCCTTGCCCTGCCACCGGAAGCCCTGCATCGAGCGCAGCGCCCGGAAGAAGGTCTCGGAGGTGAGGTCCTCGGCCAGCACCGCGGAGCGGGTGCGGTAGAAGAGGAACCGGTAGACCGCGCCCTGGTAGTGGTCGTAGAGGAGACCGAACGCCTCGGCGTCGCCCTTGCGGGCCAGCTCGACCAGGGCGATCAGGCGGGTGCGCTCGGCCTCGGAGACCTCCGAGGACGCCGCGAGGTCGGCGTCGTCGAAGCCGTCGGGGCCCGGGGCACCGGGGTCGTCGAGGCTGGTCGGACCGGATCCGGTGGCGCCGCCCAGGCGGCCGCTGCTGTCGACGCCGCCCGGCGCCATCGCCTCGGTGAGCAGCCAGGAGCCGCGGGCGGACGTGGTGAGCCCCGCGGGCAGACCCGCGAGCTGGGGGCCGGCGACCTGCGGAAGGACCGAGGCGACAGCGACACGGAGGGCGTCCAGCCCGCGTGTCAAGCCCGTCGCACGGTCGTGCATCGTCGGCCCTCCCCCTTCGGCCCGGGCCCAGGTGTGGCCCGTAGCGCCCCATGCTAGGCCGGGGGGTGCCCCGCTGACCAAGAAACGTGGGAATTCCCTGTGCGAGCGGTCTGGAGGTCTGCGCGTCGGAGTGGACGACGCGGTGTCGGATGTGGAAGAGGGGGAGCCCGAGCCGTCGGGCACGAACTCGGAGCGCCCGCAGGGCCGGACCTCAGAGCCGGCGGCGTACGGCGACCCCGGCCGCGACCGCGCCCGAGACCGCTCCCGCCGCCGCGCTGGCCACCAGGCCGGCGCGGGCAGCCTTGCGGCCGGTGCGGTAGTCGCGGACCCGCCAGCCCTGCTCGCGGGCGTAGGCCCGGAGTTTGGCGTCGGGGTTGATCGCGCAGGGGTCGCCGACCAGGCCGAGCATCGGCAGGTCGTTGGCGGAGTCGGAGTAGGCCGAGCACTTGGCCAGGTCGAGTCCCTCGCGCGCTGCGAGCGCCTTGATCGCCTCGGCCTTCGCCGGCCCGTGGAGCATGTCGCCGACCAGACGACCGGTGTAGACGCCGTCGACGTGCTCGGAGACCGTGCCCATCGCCCCGGTGAGCCCGAGGCGGCGGGCGATGATCTGGGCGATCTCGATCGGGGCGGCCGTGACCAGCCAGACCCGCTGCCCCTGGTCAAGATGCAGCTGGGCGAGGGCGCGGGTGCCCGGCCAGATGCGGTGGGCCATGCCCTCGTCGAAGATCTCCTCGCCGAGCTCCTGGAGTTCGGTGACGGTGTGCCCGGCGATGAAGGCCAGGGCGGAGTTGCGCGCCTCGGCGACGTGCTCGGGGTCCTCGACCCCGACGATGCGGAAGTAGGCCTGCTTCCAGGCCGCGCCGAGGATGTCGCGGGTCGTGAAGAACTGCCGGCGGTGCAGGCCGCGGGCCAGATGGAAGATGCTCGCGCCCTGCATGATCGTGTTGTCGACGTCGAAGAACGCCGCCGACTCCGGGTCGACCGGATGGTCGAGCGCCGTCTCCACCTCGGCAGCGGCGGCCGCGGCCTCGCCGGCGAGTCGGGAGCGCTGGCGGAGGTCGGGCAGGCGGCGCCGCTCGGCCGGAGGTGTCACGCGTCTCACCCTAGTGGCGTGTGCACGAAATCTTTGGATGGTTGGCGCCGCCATGGCACGCACCTCGCAGCGTTGGCATCGCTCGCGTTACGCCCGGTAGCCCTTCGCGACGCCGCCTTGCGATGCACGCACCCTGACGACGCGAACCATCCCAGAACTTCGCACACACGCCACTAGTGCCCCGGCCGGACGCCGTCCCGGTCCCGCCACGCGGTCCGGGGCCGTGTGGAAGGATCCCGACATGGCCGGACCCGACGGCACCCTGACCAACCTCGCCGACCTCCTCGCGGTCGCCGCCCAGGAGGCGCCCGACGACGTCGCCCTGCTCGAGGTGGCCACCGCGACGCCGTCCGAACCGGTCCGCGCGATCACGTGGGCGCAGCTGGAGTCCGAGGTCGGCCGGGTCGCCACGGGCCTCGGCACCGCCGGCGTCGTGGCCGGCTACCGCGTGCTGGTGCTGCTCGGCAACCGTCCGGAGTTCGTCACGACCTATCTCGGGGTGCTGCGGGCCCAGGCGGTGGCCGTGCCGGTCAACCCGCGTGCCACGCCTGTCGAGGTCGCCCGGGTGCTGGCCGACTGCACGCCGCGCCTGGCGGTGGCCGAGGCCGCCACCGCGCCACTGCTGCGGGCCGCGATCGCCGAGCTCGAGCGCGACTACCCCGACGCCGTCCGGCCCCGCATCGTGCTCGTCGACGGCGCGCTCGAACCGGGGGAGCGGGCCTACGAGCAGCTGCGGGCCGACCCCGCGCGCGTCGTCCCGGCGATCGCCGACCCCGAGCGCACCGCCGCCCTGCTCTACACCAGCGGCACGACGGGCCGCCCGCGCGGCGCGATGCTGAGCCACCGTGCGCTGCTGGCCAACGTCGAGCAGCTCGCCTCGGCCGAGCCGCCGATGATCCGCTCCGACGACGTCGTCCTCGGCGTGCTCCCGCTCTTCCACGTCTACGGCCTCAACGCCGTGCTCGGCACCGTCATCCGGCTGCGGGCCCGGCTCGTGCTCGTCGACCGCTTCGACCCCGTCGGCACCCTCGACGTCGTCGCGGCGCACGGCTGCACGGTGCTGCCGCTCGCGCCGCCGGTCTTCGCCCAGTGGCGCGAGGTGCCCGATCTCGCCGCCCGCCTCGACGGCGTCCGTCTGGTGCTGTCGGGCTCGGCGCCCCTCTCGGCCGAGGTCGTCGCGGAGTTCACCGGCCGCACCGGGCTCGCGGTCCATCAGGGCTACGGCCTGACCGAGGCCTCGCCGGTGGTCACCAGCACGCTGTGCAGCGCCGACCCGGTGCCCGGGTCGGTGGGCGCGGCGCTCCCCGGCATCGAGGTCCGCCTCGTCGACGACACCGGCCGCGTGCTCGACCCGCGCGGCGAGGAGGCCGGCGAGGTGCAGGTGCGCGGGGCCAACCTCTTCAGCGGCTACTGGCCCACCGGCGCCGACGGCCCCGACGCCGAGGGCTGGTGGGGCACCGGCGACGTCGGCTTCCTCGACGACGGCGACCTCACCCTCGTCGACCGGCTCGGCGAGCTGATCATCGTCTCGGGCTTCAACGTCTATCCCGCCGAGGTCGAGGACGTCGTCCGCGAGGTGCCCGGGGTGGCCGAGGTGGCCGTCATCGGCGTGCCCGACGAGCAGACGGGCGAGGCCGTCGTGGCCTACGTGCGGCCGCTCGCCGGCAATGCGCCCTACGCCGTGGAGTCGGCGGTGCTCGCGCGCTGCGCGATCCGCCTGGCGCGGTTCAAGCGGCCCACCCGGGTCGAGGTGGTCGACGAGCTGCCGCTCACCGTCACCGGCAAGGTGCAGCGCGGGCGGCTGCGCGCCTACGAGCGGCGCCGTGCCACGGGGCTGTTGGAGTGAGCATGCCGGACGACGCGGCTCCCCGCGTGACCCTCTACTCCCGCCCCGGCTGCCACCTGTGCGAGGACGCGCGGGCGGTGATCGAGGCGGTGTGCGCGGAGCTGGGGGAGTCGTTCACCGAGATCTCGATCGACGACGACCCGGCGCTCACCGAGCGGTTCGGCCACGAGATCCCGGTGACCTTCGTCGACGGGCGCCAGCACGACTTCTGGCGGGTCAGCGCCGACCGCCTGCGGGCAGCGCTCCGCGGCTGAGCGGCAGCCCCGGCGGCCACCGCACCGCCCGCCCACCGGCGTCACCTCGATCGCGGCGGCGGCGGCCGTCACGTGGAACCCACCCCGCGGGACCCCCGCTCCACGTGGCGATGATCACGTGTGCTAGCGCTCCCGCGGCGGCCCCTCCGCCTCGGTTTGTTCTCACGTTCACAAACTCCTACAGTGAACGGCGCCGCGCGGCGATCCCGGGCCTTTCGGTCCCCGCCTGCCCGGCTGGTTATGGAGACGACGCAGTGACCGCACGGACTTCCGCCGAGACCGCCCGGGACATCCCCGAGGCCACGGTCGCGCGGCTTCCCGTGTACCTGCGAGCGCTCACCGGACTCTCCGAGGCCGGCACCCGCACCTGCTCGAGCGAGGACCTCGCCACCGCCGCCGGCGTGAACTCCGCGAAGCTGCGCAAGGACCTCTCCTACCTCGGCAGCTACGGCACCCGCGGCGTCGGCTACGACGTCGAGTACCTGCGCTACCAGATCGCCCGCGAGATCGGCGTGACCCAGGACTGGCCGGTCGTCATCGTCGGCATCGGCAACCTCGGTCACGCGCTCGCCAACTTCTCCGGCTTCCGCAGCCGCGGCTTCCGGGTCGTCGCGCTCCTGGACGCCGACCCGAGCCGCCATGCCGAGCAGGTCGCCGGCATCGATGTGCGCCCCTTCGACGACCTCGACGCGATCGTCCGCGAGCACGCGGTCGCCATCGGCGTCATCTCCACGCCCGCCCATGCGGCCCAGGACGTCGCCGACGCGATGGTCGCCGCCGGCATCCGCAGCATCCTCAACTTCGCGCCCACCGTGCTCGCGGTGCCCGAGGGCGTCGACGTCCGCAAGGTCGACCTGTCGATCGAGCTGCAGATCCTCGCCTACCACGAGTCGCGCAAGGCGCTGGGCGACCAGCCGGAGCCGGGGCGCCAGGAGCAGGAGGTCCGTTCGTGAGCGTCTTGGTGGTGGGTCTCTCCCACAACTCCGCGCCGGTGAGCCTGCTCGAGCGGGTCGCGCTCGACAGCGACGGCGTGCAGAAGATGATCCACGACGCCTCGGCCTGCGCCCACGTCACCGAGGCCACGGTGATCGCCACCTGCAACCGCATCGAGCTCTACGCCGAGGTCGACCGCTTCCACGGCAGCGTCGAGGACCTCTCCCGGCTGCTGGTCGACAAGGCCGGCGAATCGACCGAGGCGATGCTGCCCCACCTCTACGTGCACTACGACGACGGCGCGGTCTCCCACCTGTTCAAGGTCGCGGCCGGCCTGGACTCCATGGCCCTCGGCGAGGGCCAGATCCTCGGCCAGACCCGCGAGGCGCTGCGGCTGGGCCAGGAGCTCGGCACCGTCGGGCCGGCCCTCAACGTGCTCTTCCAGCAGGCGCTGCGCGTCGGCAAGCGCTCGCGCGCCGAGACCGGCATCGACCGGGCGGCGCCGTCCCTCGTGAGCGCCGCCCTCGAGCGGGTCGGCGGCGATCTGTCCGGACGCCGGGTCGTCGTCCTGGGTGCCGGCGCGATGGCCGGCCTCGCGGTCGCCACCGTCACCCGGCGCGGTGCCGCCGAGGTCGTCGTGGTGAACCGCACCCCCGAGCGCGCCGAGCACCTGGCCCGCGAGTACGCCGGCCGTGCGGCCCTGCTCGAGGATCTCGACGCCGAGCTGGCGGCGGCCGATCTGCTCGTCTCCTGCACCGGCTCCACCGGCATCGTCGTGCGCGCCGAGCAGATGCGCGCCGCCACCGCCGACGGCCGTCCTTTCGGCGTCATCGACCTCGCCCTGCCCCACGACGTCGACCCGGCGGCCGCCGCGATCGACAACGTGACCCTGGTGAACCTCACCGAGCTGGCCGCCGACGTCCACGGCACCGAGGCCGCGGTCGAGGTGGAGGCCGTCCGCGAGATCGTCAGCCAGGAGGTCGCGGCCTTCCTGGCCGCGCGCCGCCAGGCCAGCGTCACCCCCACCGTCGTCGCTCTGCGCTCGATGGCCACCTCGGTCGTCGACGCCGAGATGGCCCGCCTCGAGGGCCGTCTGCCCGACCTCGATCCGCGGGCCCGCGCCGAGATCCTCCAGACCGTGCGCCGCGTGGCCGACAAGCTGCTGCACGAGCCGACCGTGCGGGTGCGCGAGCTGGCCAACGAGTCGGGCGCGGTCTCCTACGCCGCCGCGCTCGCCGAGCTCTTCGCCCTCGACCCCGAGGCCGTCACCGCCGTCACCCGCCCCGGGGGGTTGGCATGAATCGGCTCGTGCGCGTCGGCACCCGGCGCTCGGTGCTGGCCACCACCCAGAGCGGCACCGTGGCCGATCTCATCGCCGCCCGGCTGGGGCGCGAGGTCGAGCTCGTCGAGATCACCACCGACGGCGACCGCTCGCAGGCCTCCGGCGTCCCGCTGACCGGCTCGGCGTCCACGGGCGTGTTCGTGAGCGCGTTGCGCGAGGCGCTCGTCGCCGGCGAGATCGACGTCGCCGTCCACTCCCTCAAGGACCTGCCCACCTACCCGTGCGAGGGCATCGCGCTGGTCGCGATCCCCGGCCGTGAGGACCCCCGCGACGTCGTCGTCGCCCGCGACGGCCTCACCCTCGGCGAGCTGCCGCCCGGCTCCCGCGTCGGCACCGGCTCCCCGCGCCGCGTCGCGCAGCTGCACGCGCTCGGCCTGGGCGTCGAGGCCGTCGGCATCCGCGGCAACGTCGACACCCGCATCGGCAAGGTCGCCTCCGGCGAGGTCGACGCCGTCATCCTCGCGCGGGCCGGTCTCGCCCGCATCGGGCGCCTCGACGAGGTCACCGAGGTGCTCGACCCCCTCCAGATGCTTCCCGCTCCCGGTCAGGGCGCGCTCGCGGTCGAGTGCCGCGGCGACGACCCGCTCGCCGGTGAGCTCGCCGCGCTCGACGACCCGCACGCCCGTGCCGCGGTCGAGGCCGAGCGCGCCGTCCTGGCCACCCTCGAGGGCGGCTGCTCGGCACCCATCGGCGCACTCGCCGAGGTCGTCGAGGGCGAGGACGGCGAGGAACTGTGGGTGCGAGCGATCGCACTCTCCCCCGACGGGGGTCTCTCGGTGCGCATGTCGCTCACCGGCGACCCCGCCGACGCCACGGGCGTCGGAGCCCGGTTGGCCGCAGAGATGCTGGCCGACGGGGCAGGACAGCTGGGCCAGCCAGGTCCGGTAGCCGACGATGCAGACAAGGTGCGATGAGCATGACGACGACCAACACCACGACGCGCGGGTGGGTCTCCTTCGTGGGCGCCGGCCCCGGCGACCCCGAGCTGCTGACGGTCCGTGCCGCGGAGTTGATCCGCCGGGCCGACGTGGTGGTCACCGAGACACCCGACCACACCGCCCTCGTGAGGTCGCTCGGGGTGGAACCGGAGTTCGTCGACGGCGGTTTCGGTGAGGACGGCCAGCCGCTCACCCACGCCTCCCGCGCGAAGGTCGTCGTCAAGCAGGCCAAGCGCGGCCTGCGCGTCGTCCGGCTCATGACCGGCGACCCGTTCCTCTACGCCTCCGGCCCCGAGGAGGCCCAGGCCTGCGCCAAGGCCTGCATCGGCTTCGAGATCGTGCCGGGCGTCTCCTCGGTCAGCGCGGTTCCCGCCTACGCCGGCGTCCCGCTGACCACCAAGGACCACCGCGAGGTCGCCGTGGTCACCTGCGGCGAGCGCATCGACTGGTCGCGCTACGCCGACGACCGCACGCTGGTGCTGCTCTCGGCGGTCGGGCAGATCGCCGACATCGCCGCCGAGCTCATCAAGGCCGGCCGCGCGCCGTCCACGCCGGTCGCGATGACCCGCGTCGGCACCACCACCGACCAGGCCACGCTCACCTCGACCCTCGAGCGCGTCGGTGCCGACGCCCGCGCCGCGCGGATGAGCCCGCCGGCCGTGATCGTCGTCGGCGACGTCGTCGACCTGCGCACCACGCTGTCGTGGTTCGAGACCAAGCCGCTGTTCGGCTGGCGCGTGCTGGTGCCGCGCACCAAGGACCAGGCCGGCCCCGTCTCGACCCGCCTGCGCGGCTACGGCGCCGTCCCCGAGGAGGTGCCGACCATCTCGGTCGAGCCGCCCCGCAACCCCCAGCAGATGGACAAGGCCGTGCGCGGCCTGGTCGAGGGTCGCTACGAATGGATCGCCTTCACCTCGGTCAACGCCGTGCGCGCCGTCCGGGAGAAGTTCGAGGAGTACGGCCTCGACGCCCGCGCGTTCTCCGGCCTGAAGATCGCCGCCGTCGGCGACAAGACCGCCCAGGCGATCGGCGAATGGGGTCTGCGTGCCGACCTCGTGCCGACCGGTGAGCAGTCGGCCGCCGGCCTGCTCGAGGTCTGGCCCGAGTACGACGAGATGCTCGACCCGATCAACCGGGTCTTCCTGCCGCGCGCCGACATCGCCACCGAGAACCTCGTCGCCGGGCTCATCGACCTCGGCTGGGAGTGCGACGACGTCACCGCCTACCGCACGGTGCGCGCCGCCCCGCCGGCCGCCGAGACCCGCGACGCCATCAAGACCGGCAAGTTCGACGCGGTGGTCTTCACCTCCTCCTCGACGGTGCGCAACCTCGTCGGCATCGCCGGCAAGCCGCACCCCTCGACGATCATCGCCGTCATCGGCCCGGCCACGGCCAAGACCGCCGAGGAGCACGGCCTGCGGGTCGACGTGCTGGCCCCCAAGCCCGACGTCGAGCTGCTCGTCGACGCGCTCGCCGACTTCGGTGCCGCGCGCCGCGCCGGGCTGATCGAGGCCGGCCAGCCGGTCACGCGGCCCTCCGAGCGCAAGCCGGCCGCCCGCCGCAAGTCGACCACGGCCCGGTGATCGAGGCGTGAACCAGCCGAGCGAGGTCCCCGACGTCGTCGGCCCCGTGGTGCGTCCGCGGCGGCTGCGCACCACCCCGGCGCTGCGGCGGATGGTCGCGGAGACCTCGCTCGAGGCCCGTCAGCTCGTGCTGCCGCTGTTCGTGCGGGAGGGCCTGGCCGAGCCGCGCCCGATCAGCTCGATGCCCGGTGTCGTCCAGCACACCCGCAGCTCGCTGCTCGCGGCGGTCGCCGAGGCCGCCGAGCTCGGTCTGGGCGGGGTCATGCTCTTCGGCGTCCCCGAGCACAAGGACGCCGAGGGGTCGGGCGCGATCGACCCGGCCGGCGTCCTCAACCTCGCGATCACCGACGTCGTCGCCGAGGTGGGCGATGCGCTGACGGTGATGAGCGACCTGTGCCTCGACGAGTTCACCGACCACGGCCACTGCGGGGTGCTGACCCCCGACGGCCGGGTCGACAACGACCGCACCCTGGAGATCTACGCCGAGATGGCGCGGGCCCAGGCGCATGCCGGCGTCGACATGGTCGGCCCCAGCGGCATGATGGACGGCCAGGTGCGGGTGATCCGCCAGGCCCTCGACGCCGCCGCCCACACCGACGTCTCGATCCTGGCCTACTCGGCGAAGTACGCCTCGGTGTTCTACGGCCCCTTCCGCGAGGCCGTCGACTCCAGCCTCCAAGGCGACCGGCGCACCTACCAGCAGCACCACGCCAACGCCGTCGAAGGCGTGCGCGAGGCGCTGCTCGACGTCGAGGAGGGTGCCGACATCGTCATGGTGAAGCCGGCCCTCGCCTACCTCGACGTCATCCGCCGTGTGCGCGACGCCGTCGACGTGCCGGTGGCCGCCTACAACATCTCCGGCGAGTACGCGATGATCGAGGCCGCCGCGGAGCGCGGCTGGATCGACCGCGAGCCGGCGATCCTGGAGACCCTCACCTCGATCCGGCGCGCGGGCGCCGACGTGATCCTCACCTACTGGGCCGCCGAGGCCGCCCGCCTGCTGCGGCGCTGAGCCTCAGGCCGCGGAGGCGGCGCGCATCCGGCGGCGGTCGACGAGGACGACGGCTGCGACCACCAGGGCGAGCGCGACGGCGACGAAGGGCCAGGGGCTCCACAACTCCTCGCAGTCGGTCACGTCGCCGGAGGTGTGGCAGACCGTGCCGGGGCCCTCGCGGTTGAGCCAGGCGAGCGTCAGCGGCGCCGCGGCCAACCCGGCGAGCCCGCCGAGGTGACCGGCATGCCGGGTGCGGGGGATGGCCAGGCCGAGGAGCCCGAGCCCGCTGGCGGCGATCACGAGCACCACCCCGATCGTCAGGAGGCTGACGACGCCGAGCGCCCACATCGTCCCGACGATCGCCCACCAGGCGTGTGGCCACAGCCGGCCCGGGTGCCGGCGGGGCGCGGACGGCGCGATGTCGTGGGTCATGCGGCCTCCTCGGGCGAGGGCTGACGGCAGCCGAGCCGGACGATACTCCGGGGGGCATCCGTAGCGCGAGGGTGCGCGGTGGCGTCGTCCCTGCGAGGCCCCTCGACGACGCAGGGCCCGACCGGAGCGGTCGGGCCCTGCGTTCTCGCCGGTGGAGCCGGCGGCTACTTCTTCTGGCTGCCGCCGGTCGAGGCGCCGTCGGTGTCGGGGTGGGTGTAGTCGTACACGCACTGATCGAACGGGTCGCCCGCCTTGAGCAGGTTGGGCAGGTAGCCCTCGAGGGTGCACTGGAGCACGGCCTGAGCGTAGGTGAGCACGGTGTCGACCGGCTTCACGCCCGTGGAGGGCAGCGCGGGCACGGACGGCGCGGGCACGCCCGGGATGCCGAGCAGGTTGCCCTTGCCGCCGTCGCCGTCGGAGGAGCCGCCGCCCTGACCGCCGCTGGGCGGCGTGCTGGGCTCGGAGGTGGGCTCGTCGGTCGGGCCGGTGCTGGGCTCGGGGTCGGCGGCGTGCTGGTGCGGACGGCTGCCGTGCTTCGGGCCCGTGGCAGCCGGGGCGGGCGCCAGGTAGCCGGCGGCCGAGACCGAGTTCGGCACGCTCGTGTAGTCGCCCGAGGCGTAGGCGTCCATGATCTGCAGGACGAGGTTCACGTAGGCGCGGGAGTGGTTGTAGCGGTAGACCGCCGACTCCTGGCCCGCGGTGGTCGCGAGGTCGTCGGAGCCCGAGCACAGGTAGACCGCGGTGGCGAGCGCCGCGTCGTTGATGTCCTGCGGGTCGCGCTGGCCGTCACCGTCGGCGTCGACCCCCACGACCGACCAGGTCGAGGGGATGAACTGCATCGGCCCGACGGCGCGGTCCCAGACGGTGTCGCGGTCGAAGGCGCCGGCGTCGGTGTCGGAGACCTTCGTCGTGCCGTTGCGACCGTTGAGCGGGATGCCGTAGATGCCGGGACGGGCGATGCCGTCGTCGTCGAGCACGTTGCCGCCGTAGCGGCCGTGGTTGGACTCCACGCGGCCGATCGCGGCGACCAACTGCCAGGTGAGGTGGCAGGAGGTGTCGGCGGCGTTGATGACGGTCTCGGCACGCTGGTAGGCCGCGAGGGCGACGGCCGGGATGCCCGAGGTGCTGGCGGTGGCCACGACCTGGCTGGTGCCGCCCGACCCGAGGTCGCCGAGATCGCCGCTGCCGGCGACGCCGGGCGCGATCTCGTCGGGGGCCGACACAGAGGCGGGCACGTCGATCGCCTCGGCCGGGACGGACGTGCCGGGCTGGGGCTCCGGCTCGGTCGGGGCGCTCGCGGTCACGGTGCCGCCGGCGTTGACCAGAGATGCGGTCCACGCCGTCGACAGCAGTGCGAGCGGGACCAGTGCGGCCGTACGGCGCACGCCGGTCCTGCGCAGTCGATACATCGTTTCTCCCTGACGAAGATCGGGTGGTGACGAACGTGCCCCCTCAAGCACGTGTGACGTACATAACGAAGCATCGCACTTCGCGTTACGCGCGTCACGGTGTTCCGAGTATCGGACCACCGAGGGGGTCTCGTTCCCCACTCCCGTGAGGTTCACCCGCCAGTCTCGGTGAGATCGGTCACCGATCACCTCCTCCGATCGGTCATCCTCGCGGCCTCCCGACGCTCGGCGCAGGCGCCCGGACGGCGTCCGCCCACCGCCCCGGCGCCGCGTCCGGTTGTCGTCTCGGTGACAATGGAGGTGTGCCCGATGCGAACCCGGCGACCGCGCCGAACCCGCCCGTGACCCCCGTCGACCCGGCTGCCTCCCGGGCGCTGTTCGAGCGGGCCCAGGCGGTGACGCCGGGCGGGGTCAACTCCCCGGTCCGGGCCTTCAGCGCGGTGGGCGGCACGCCCCGCTTCATCCGCTCGGCCCAGGGCGCGTGGCTCACCGACGTCGACGGTGCACGCTACGTCGACCTCATCTGCTCGTGGGGCCCGATGCTGCTCGGCCACGCCCACCCCGAGGTGCTCGCCGCGGTCTCGGCGGCCGTGGCCCGCGGCACCTCCTACGGCACGCCGACCGAGCCCGAGGTCGAGCTCGCCGAGGAGATCGTGGCCCGCACCCCGGTCGAGAAGGTGCGCTTCGTCTCCTCGGGCACCGAGGCCACCATGTCGGCCATCCGGCTCGCCCGCGGCTTCACCGGCCGCGACGTCGTGGTGAAGTTCGCCGGCTGCTACCACGGCCACGTCGACGCCCTGCTCGCCTCGGCCGGCTCCGGACTGGCGACGCTGGCGGTGCCCGGCACCCCCGGCGTCCCGGAGTCCTCGACCGCGTTGACGGTCGTGCTGCCCTACAACGACCGCGCCGCCGTCGAGGCCGCGTTCGCCGCCCACGGCGACCGCATCGCCTGCCTCATCACCGAGGCGGCCGCCGGCAACATGGGCGTGGTCCCGCCCGAGCCCGGCTTCAACGCCTTCCTCGCCGACATCTGCCGGCGGCACGGCGCGCTGTTCATCACCGACGAGGTGATGACCGGCTTCCGTGCCACCCGCCAGGGCTACTGGGGCATCGACGGCGCCGTCGAGGGCTGGACCCCCGACCTGGTCACCTTCGGCAAGGTCATGGGCGGCGGCTTCCCGGCCGCTGCCTTCGGCGGTCGTGCCGACGTGATGTCGCGCCTGGCGCCCGAGGGGCCGGTCTACCAGGCCGGCACCCTGTCGGGTAACCCGATCGCCACCACCGCGGGCCTGACCACGCTGCGCCTGGCCGACGACGCCGTCTACGACCACATCTCCCGGGCCGCCGAGACCGTCAAGCAGGGCATCGCCGAGGCGTTCACCGCCGCCGGCGTCCCGCACGTCGTGCAGTCGGCCGGCACCATGTTCTCCGTCTTCCTCTGCGAGGGCCCGGTGCGCGACTTCGCCGACGCCTCCCGCACCGATGTCGGCGCCTACGCCGCCTTCTTCCACGCCATGCTCGACCGTGGCGTCTACCTGCCGCCCTCGGCCTACGAGGCGTGGTTCCTGTCCGCCGCCCACGACGAGCAGGCGCTGGACGCCGTGCTCACCGCCCTGCCCGACGCCGCCCGCGCGGCCGCGCAGGCCAGCCGAGGAGACCGATGACCGTCGAGACCACCGTGCACCTGCTGCGGCACGGCGAGGTGCACAACCCCGAGGGCGTGCTCTACGGACGCCGTCCGGGCTTCCACCTCTCCGACCTCGGGCAGCGCATGGCGCAGCGCGTCGCCGACCAGATCGGCGACCGCGACATCACGCACCTGCGCTGCTCGCCGCTCGAGCGGGCCCAGGAGACCGCACGCCCGCTCGCGGCCGCCCGCGGCATCGAGATCGTCACCGACGAGCGGGTCATCGAGTCGGAGAACAAGTTCGAGGGCCAGCGGTTCGGGGTCGGCGACGGCGCGCTGCGCAAGCCCTCGGCCTGGAAGCACCTCTACAACCCCTGGAAGCCCTCGTGGGGCGAGCCGTACAAGCAGATCGTGGCCCGCATGATGGGCGCGGTGCACGACGCGCGGGCCGCCGCCGCCGGGCACGAGGCCGTCATCGTCTCCCACCAGCTGCCGATCTGGACCACGCGCCTGCACGTGGAGAAGCGCTCGTTCCTGCACGACCCGCGCAAGCGCCAGTGCACGCTGTGCTCGCTCACCTCCTTCCACTTCGAGGACGACGCGCTGGTGCGGGTCTCCTACTCCGAGCCCGCCGGCGACCTCATCCCCGCCAAGGACCGGCGCGCGCCGTTCTCCGCGGGCGGCGCCCCCGAGGAGCACCGTCCCTCGTGACCCGCTCCGCCTCCCGCTCGCGTCGTCGTCCTGCCGCCTGGGCCGCCCGGACCGCCCTGGCCGCAGCGCTGCTGCTCGGCGCCTCCGGGCTGGCCGGGTGCAGCCGGTTCGAGGCCAGCGGCGACAAGGGCTACGTCTCCGGTGACGGCACCATCACGACCCTCGACGCCGCCGACCGCGATGCGCCGGTCGAGCTGACGGGCACCGATCTCGACGGAGAGCCGCTCGACGTCGCCACCTACCGCGGCAAGCCGGTCGTGATCGTCGTCTGGGGCGCCTGGTGCGTCGAGTGCCGCACGGAGGCCGACGAGGTCACCGCCGCGGCGAAGGAGCTCGGCTCCAGCGTGCAGTTCCTCGGCATCGACCTGCGCGACAACGTGAGCGCCGCGAAGGCCTACGAGCGGCGCTTCGGGGTCACCTGGCCCTCCTTCAACTCACCGGGCGGCCAGGAGATGCTGGCGTTCCCCGGCACGCTGACGCCGAACACGATCCCCGCCTTCGTCGTCCTCGACGCCGAGGGGCGGGTCGCGGCCAGCATCCGCGGCACGCTGCCCTCGCAGCAGACCCTCGTCGACCTCGCCGGCGACGTCCTGAAGGAGAGCGCCGACGCGAGCGGCTCCGGGGGCTCCGGTGGCTGATTGGTTCCAGAGCACGGTGCTCACCGGCTCCCTGGCCCTCTCGGTGCCGGTGGCCGTGATCGCCGGCCTCGTCTCCTTCTTCTCCCCGTGCGTGCTGCCGCTGCTGCCGGGCTACCTCTCCTACGCCACCGGCCTCTCAGGCGCCGAGATCGCGGCCGGCTCGGCGCAGCGCGGACGGATGCTCGCCGGCGCCGTGCTGTTCGTGCTGGGCTTCAGCGTCGTCTTCGTGCTGCTCGGCGTCTCGGCCGGCGGCGTCTCGGACTGGCTGGTGGTCAACCGCCGCCTGCTCGACGTCGTCCTCGGCATCATCGCGATCGTGCTCGGCTTGGCGTTCATCGGGCTCGTGCCGCTGCTCCAGCGGGAGTGGCGCGTGCACAAGGTCCCCGCCGTCGGCCTCGCCGCCGCACCGCTGCTCGGCTTCCTCTTCGGCGTCGGCTGGGTGCCGTGCGTGAGCCCCACCCTCGGCGCGATCTACACCCTCGCCCTCTACGACGGCTCCAGCGCCCGCGGCGGTCTGCTGCTGGCCTTCTACTCCTTCGGCCTCGGCCTGCCGTTCATCCTCGCTGCGCTGCTGTGGCGTCGCATGCTCGGGGCGATCGCGTTCGTGCGCCGTCACCAGCAGTGGGTCACCCGCCTGGGCGGTGGCATGCTCGTATGCGTGGGACTCCTCCTCGTGACCGGCTGGTGGACCTGGGCCATCACCTGGATGCAGGTGCGGATCGGCACCGGGTCGGTGCCGCTGTGACCGCCACCGTCGAGCCCTCGGCCCCCGAGACCCGCCACCCCGACCGGCGTCCGGGCGAGCTGACCTTCCGCGAGCTGCTGCGCTTCGCGTGGCGGCAGCTCACCTCGATGCGCACCGCGCTCATCCTGCTGCTCCTGCTCGCGCTCGCCGCCGTGCCGGGATCGGTCATCCCGCAGGAGGGCGTCGACTCGTTGAAGACGGGCAACTGGAAGGACGCCCACCCGACGCTCACGCCGATCTACGAGAAGCTCGACCTCTTCGACGTCTACGGCTCGGTGTGGTTCGCGGCCGTCTACATCCTGCTGATGGTCTCCCTCGTCGGGTGCATCGTGCCGCGGCTGTTCGTCTACTGGCGCGCCGCCCGCGCCGTCCCGCCGGCGGCACCGCGCAACCTCAGCCGGATGCCCGACCACGAGACCTACCGCACCGACGAGAGCCCCGAGGAGGTCCTCGCCCGGGCCCGCGCCGTCCTGGCCCGCAAGGGCTACCGGCTGCGTCCGGCCGCCGAGGGGGACGACGCCGTGAGCGCCGAGCGCGGCTACCTGCGCGAGGCCGGCAACCTGGTCTTCCACCTCTCGGTGCTCATCGTGCTGGCCGGCTTCGCCATCGGCGGCATGTTCGGCTTCAAGGGGGGCGTGATCGTCATCCAGGGCGACACCTTCTCCAACAACCTCACCCAGTACGACGACTTCGTGCCGGGGTCGCTCTTCCGGGCCTCCCAGCTCAACCCGTTCTCGTTCCGGGTCGACGACTTCAACATCGAGTGGCTCACCAGCGGCCCCCGCCAGGGCATGGCCCGCGGGTTCGAGGCGCCGCTGAGCTACCGCACCTCGCCCGACGCCCCCGAGCAGACCTACGACCTGCGGGTCAACCACCCGCTGAGCATCGGCGGCACCGACGTCTTCCTGATCGGCCACGGCTACGCCCCCGTGATCACGATCCGCGACGGCGAGGGCAACGTCGTCTACTCGCGGGCCACGCCGTTCCTGCCCGCCGACGCCAGCTTCCTGTCCTTCGGCGTCGTCAAGGCCCCTGACGCCCTGCCCGAGGGCATCGGGCTGGAGGGCCTGCTCTACCCCACCTACGCCTCGGTCGACGGCAACCCGTTCAACGTCATGGGCGACGACAAGAACCCCGTGCTGTCGATGCGGGTCTACACCGGCGACCTGAACATGGACAACGGCTCGCCGCAGTCGGTCTACGTGCTCGACAAGTCCAAGGCCACCATGCTGGAGAAGAAGGACGGCAAGCCCTACCGGCTCGACCTCGCCCTCGGCCAGACCGTGGCGCTGCCGAACGGCCTGGGCACCGTGAGCTTCGACGACATCACGCCGTGGGTACGCATCCAGATGAGCCAGACGCCGGGCAAGATGGTCGCCCTCACCGGCGTCGTCCTGGCGCTCGTCGGCCTGGTCGGCTCGCTGTTCCTGCGGCCGCGGCGCGTCTGGGTGCGCGCCCGGCGCATGGACGACGGCGACCCCGGCGGCTCCGGCGATTCCGGCGGTTCGGGTCACGCCGGACCGCCCGGCACACTGGTCGAGGTGGCAGCACTCGACCGATCGGGCGGGGGCGACGTCGCGCCCGTGCTCGCCAGCATCGTCAGTGCCGTGCGCGGAGGTTCCGCGCCGACCGCAGAGGAGACATCGTGACCGACACCGCCTGGGAGATGCTCAGCAACCGAGCCGTCGCGACGGCCGGCATCCTCTACTTCCTCGCGCTGCTCGCGCACCTCGTCGAGTGGAGCACCATGCGCAAGGTGCCCGTCGAGGTCGCGGCCGGTGCGACCTCCGGCACGACGTCGGGGACGACGGCCGCGGGCGGCGTCCTGGTCGATCTCGGCCCGACCGCGCCCACCGCCGCGGAGGAGCGCGACGCCGACCGCATCGCCCTGTTCGGGCGGCTCGGCCTCATCCTGACCGGCCTCGGCGTGGCCGCCCACTTCGTGGCGCTCGTGGGTCGCGGCATGGCCGCCGACCCCAACCGGGTGCCCTGGGGCAACATGTACGAGTTCACGCTCTCGGGCGTCTTCCTCGTCGCCGCGCTCTACCTCGCGTTCTACAAGAAGTTCGCGCTCGCCTGGCTCTCGCTCTCGGTCACCACGTTCGTCGTGGCGATGCTGATGGTCGACGTCATCTGGCTCTACGGCCCCGTCGCGCCGCTCACCGAGGCGCTCAACAGCCCCTGGCTGGTCATCCACGTCATCTCGGCCTGCATCGCCACCGGCGCCTTCACCCTCGGCGGCATGACCTCGGTGCTGTTCCTTCTCAAGGAGCGTCAGCTCGCCAAGGGCAAGCAGCCGCGCGGCTGGATGGCCCGCGTGCCCGCCCCGGCCCGCCTCGACCTGGTCGCCTACCGCATGCACGCCTTCGCGTTCCCGGTGTGGACCTTCGCCGTGCTCATCACCGGCCCGATCTGGGCCCACCAGGCCTGGTCGTCGTACTGGAACTGGGACCCCAAGGAGGTCTGGGCGTTCATCACGTGGGTCGTCTACGCGGCCTACCTGCACGCCCGCTCGACCGCCGGTTGGAAGGGCCGCAACGCTGCCATCCTGGCGCTGGTGGGCACCGCGACCCTGTGGTTCAACTTCATCGGCATCAACTACTTCTCCACGACCTCCCAGCACTCCTACGCCGCACCGGCGCCGGTGGTGCAGGTCGCCCCGGGCAGCGGGAGCGTCGGCGTCTGAGGGGTGGACGCTCCCGGGGGCTGGAGCGTGCAGGAATCACCGGTGCACCGGTGAATTTGTCACTTCTCAGGGAAAACTTCGGGCGATCGGTGCCAGTTTCCCCTGAGAAGTGATTCCACATGGCGGACCAGGCGCTGCCCGGCCCCCGCGACGCACGCTGAGACAGCACGACGGCCCTCCCCGGCAGGGGAGGGCCGTCGTCATGTCGCGGGAAGCCCGTGTGCGCACTGGGACGGCGTCGCCGTCCTCCGCGCCCGGTGGGCGCCGCGACTCAGGTCGAGGGCTGGTCGGGGTCGTCGGGGTGCAGGCGACGCCGGTCGAGCTCGCGCAGGAAGTCCTCGTCGTCGTCGGGCGCGACGGTGCGCGGTGGGGTGCCGGGCCGTGTGCGAGGCCGTGGGGCACCGCCCTTCGGGGGCGGCGTGATCCCGCGACGCTGCAGGACCCGGATCAGGGCGTAGGTGGCCCAGGCGAAGACCAGGACGACGAGCACGAACCGGAGCACACCTCCAATGTAGGCGGCTGCTGGTCACCGCCTACCCTGAACCCGTGAAGGAGTTCGTCGTCTACACGGTCCTGCGGCTGCTGCTCTTCGGGGCGACCCTCGGCGTCGTCCTCGGGGTCTGGCTGCTCGTGGTCGGCGACGCCGACGTCGTCATCGCCGTGATCATCGCGTTCGTGCTGAGCGGCATCGGCTCCTACGTGCTGCTCAACGGTCCGCGCGAGCGGTTCGCCCAGCGCGTCGACGAGCGCGCCCGTCGGGCCGCGGCGCGCTTCGAGGAGATGCGCGCCAAGGAGGACGACGACCTCGACGCCTGATCAGGCGGCCAGTGCGAGCCCGACGGCGGTGAGCACCGCCCACGCCAGCTCGGCCATGCCGGTCGCGCCCAGCACCGGGATGAGTCCCGGGCCGACGGCGCCGCCGGTG
This sequence comes from Nocardioides fonticola, assembly GCF_039536805.1. Taxonomy (NCBI): domain Bacteria; kingdom Bacillati; phylum Actinomycetota; class Actinomycetes; order Propionibacteriales; family Nocardioidaceae; genus Nocardioides; species Nocardioides fonticola. The sequence continues at coordinate 184,644 of NZ_BAAAZH010000036.1, forward strand.
ACGGTGGTGACTCCCCGGCGGGCGATCACGAGGAAGCCCAGGCCCAGCAGCGCCCACCACGAGGTCGCAGCCGCCAGGGCGATCACCGCGAGCGCGGCGGCGGCGACCAGGACGACGTACAGCCCGCGGGTGCGCCGATCGCCGAGCACGACCGCGAGCGTCCGCTTGCCCACCTGGCTGTCGGTGGGGATGTCGCGCAGGTTGTTGACCACGAGGATCGCGCACGCCAGGGCGCCGATCCCGATGGCGGCCCACAGCGGCGCCCAGGCCCAGGTCTCGGTCTGCACGTAGGCGGTGCCGATGACCGCGACCAGGCCGAAGAAGACGAAGACCATGACCTCGCCGAGGCCGAGGTAGCCGTAGGGCTTGGAGCCGCCGGTGTAGTACCAGGCGGCCACGACGCTGACCGCGCCGACGGCGACCAGCCACCAGGCCGTCGTCGCAGCGATCACGAGTCCGGCGGCCGCGGCGACGCCGAAGGAGAGGAACGCGGCGCGCTTGACCGCCGCGGCCGGTGCGGCGCCGGAGCCGACCAACCGCATCGGGCCGACGCGGTCGTCGTCGGTGCCGCGGATGCCGTCGGAGTAGTCGTTGGCGTAGTTGACCCCCACCTGGAGCGCCAGGCTCACCACCAGGGCGAGCAGCGCCTTCCACCACACGGCGGCGTCGTCGTAGAAGGCGATCGCGGTGCCGGCGAGCACCGGGGCGACGGCGGCGGGGAGGGTGCGCGGGCGCGCACCGGCCAGCCACTGAGCGGGGGTTGCCATGCGGGTGATTCAACACCGCGGGGCCGTCGTCACGGACCGGGGGCTACCGTGCGGTCTCGTGAGCGATCGCAGCCGACCCGTGCCCGGGGTCGAGGCCGGTGCCTCGGACGCCGACGCCGTCGCCGCGATCACCGCCTGGTGGCACGCCGCCGAGGAGCCTGCGCCCTGGATCGTGGAGACCTCCGGGTCGACAGGGCGCCCGAAGCGGGTCGTGCTGCCGCGGGCCGCGGTCGCGGCATCCGTGCGCGCCTCGGCGGCACGTCTGGGAGCGAGCGGCCCGTGGCTGCTGGCGCTGCCGCCGACGTACGTGGCCGGGCTCCAGGTGGTGTGCCGGTCGCTGGCCGCCGGGCACGCCCCGACCGTGCTGGCCGACCATCCGACCTTCGCCGCCGCCGTGGCGGCGATGCCCGCGGGGGAGCGCTTCGTCTCCCTCGTGCCCACGCAGCTGCACCGCCTGCTGGCCGCACCGGGCGATGCGGGGGACGCCGACCGCGCGGCGCTCGCGAGCCTGCACACGGTGCTGCTGGGCGGCGGCCCGATCGATGTCGAGCTGCGCGAGCGGGCGGCTGCTCACGGCGTCCGCACCGTGGCGACCTACGGATCGGCCGAGACCGCCGGCGGCTGCGTCTACGACGGCGTGCCGCTCGACGCCGTGGCGCTCGCCGTCGGCGCCGACGGCCGGCTGCGCATCGGCGGGCCCACGCTGTTCGCCGGCTACGACGGCGACCCCGAGCTCACCGCCTCGGTGCTGGTCGACGGCTGGTTCCTCACCTCCGACGCCGGCCGCCTCGACCACGACGGCCGGCTCGAGGTGCTGGGCCGACTGGACGACGTCGTGGTCACCGGCGGCGTCAACGTGCCCGGCGGTGTGGTCGCACGCCGGCTGCGTGCCCACCCCGACATCGACGACGCCGCCGTGCTCGGGGTCGAGGACGCCGAGTGGGGACGCCGGCTCGTCGCGGCCGTCGTCCCGGCTCCCGGTGCGCAGGTCGACCTGGAGCGGCTGCGGTCGTGGGTCGCCGCCGAGCACCCGCGCTCCTGGGCCCCGCGCGAACTCGTCGTCCTCGCCGAGCTGCCGATGCTCGAGAACGGCAAGGTCGATCGGCTGGCCCTGGCCGCCCGGGTGACGGGTGACGCGGGAGGAGTCCGGTGACCGAGGTGCGGGTCTGGTCGATCCCGATGACCACCCGCTTCCGCGGCATCACCGTGCGCGAGGGCGTGCTGCTGCGCGGTGCGGCCGGCTGGGGCGAGTGGTCGCCGTTCGTCGAGTACGACGACGCCGAGGCCGCCGCCTGGCTTCGCTGCGCTCGCGAGACCGCGGCCGGCGACTGGCCGGCTCCGCTGCGCACGCAGATCCCGGTCAACGTCACGGTGCCCGCGGTCGGGCCGGAGCAGGCCCACGCGATCGTCGCGGGCAGCGGCTGCTCGACGGCCAAGGTGAAGGTCGCCGAACGCGGCCAGACCCGCGCCGACGACCTCGCCCGGCTCGAGGCCGTGCGCGACGCGATCGGCGCGCGGGGTCGGGTGCGCATCGACGTCAACGGCGGCTGGGACGCCGACGAGGCGGTGGCGGCCATCCCGGTGCTCGACCGTGCGGCGGGCGGGCTGGAGTACGTCGAGCAGCCGTGCGCCGACGTCGAGGACCTCGCCCGCGTGCGGCGCCGCGTCGGCGTCCCCATCGCCGCCGACGAGTCGATCCGGCGCGCCGCCGACCCCTACCGCGTGCGCGAACTGGAGGCGGCCGACGTGGCCGTGCTGAAGGTGCAACCGCTCGGTGGGGTGCGTGCCTGCCTGCGCATCGCCGAGGACATCGGGCTGCCCGTCGTCGTCTCCTCGGCGCTGGAGTCCTCCGTCGGGATCGCCACCGGACTCGCTCTGGCCGCCGCACTGCCCGAGCTGCCCTACGCCTGCGGCCTGGCGACGGTGAACCTGCTCGCCGACGACGTCGTCGCCGAACCCCTGCGGCCGCGGGACGGCGTCCTACCGGTGCCGGCGGTCCCGCCGGCGGTGCTGCCCGAGGCCCTCGACCGACTCGCCGCGGCCGCCGACCGCGACGCCCACTGGCGTGCGCGTCTGGCGCGGGTCGCGGCCCTCCTCGACGGCGACGCGCCACCGGCCGGGCAGGCCGGGCAGGATGCCGGGCAGGATGGTCGACCGTGACCGCCGACGCGACCGCCCTCGCCCGGGCGACCATCGAGCTGCTGCTGCGCTCCGGGGTGCGCGAGCTGGTGCTGGCGCCCGGCTCCCGCAACGCGCCCCTGGCCTTCGCCGCCGCCGACGCCGCCGAGGCGGGGGTGCTGCGGTTGCACACCCGCATCGACGAGCGCTCGGCTGCGTTCCTCGCGCTCGGGCTCACGCGGGCCGGTGCTCGCGCCGCCGTCACGTGCACCTCGGGCACGGCCGTGGCCAACCTCCACCCCGCCGTCCTGGAGGCGGTGCACGCGGGGGTGGGCCTCGTCGTCCTCAGCGCCGACCGGCCGACGCGCCTGGCCGGCACCAGCGCGAACCAGACCACCGAGCAGCCGGGCATCTTCGGCCCGCTCGTGCCGACCCGCGACGTCGCCGTGATCGGCGACCTCCCCGACCTCCTCCCGTGGGCGCGCGTCGGACTCGACGCTCCGGTGCACCTCAACCTGCGCTTCGACGACCCGCTCACCCCGACCGACCGGTGGACGCCGGCACCCCCCGCGGCGGTGGCCGACCAACTCGCCCCCGCGCCGGCCGAGGGACCCCTGCTCGACCCGTCGGTGCCGACCGTCGTCGTGGCCGGGGACGACGCCGGGCCGCCACCGCGGCGCCTCGCCGAGGCCGCGGGCTGGCCGCTGTTCGCCGAGCCGTCCAGCGGGTCGCGCACCGGCCGCAACGCCCTGCGCTGCTACCGGCTGCTGCTCGGCGCGGGGGAGGAGTGGGCCGACTCGCCGGTCGGCGAGATCCGCCGGGTCGTCGTGGCCGGACACCCCACGCTCTCCCGGCCCGTGCAGCGGCTCCTCGCGCGGCCCGACGTCGAGGTGCTCGACCTCGACGACGCCGGGCGCTTCGCCCGCCCCTTCGCCGTCTCCGCCCACGTGCGCGGCGCGCGGGTCGACCCGGATGCGGCCCTCCCCGATCCCGACGCCTCGCCGTGGCTGGCGCGCTGGCGCGAGGCCGACCGCGCCGTGGCCCGTCGCCTCGACGCGCTCCTGGCCGCCGAGCCCGCCCTCACGCCCTGGGAGGTGGCCGGTGCGGTCGCCCGGGCCGTCGAACCGGGCGCCCTGCTGGTGGTCGGGCCCTCCAGCCCCATCCGCGACCTCGACCTGATGCTGCACGGCTACGAGGTCGGCGCGCGGCGCAAGGTGATGGCCAACCGGGGGCTCGCCGGCATCGACGGCGTCCTCTCCACCGCCATCGGGGCGGCACTCGCCCGGTCGCACAGCACGCGCGCGATCGCGCTCGTCGGCGACGTGACCTTCCTGCACGACGCAGGCGGGCTGGTGCTGGGACCCGACGAGCCGCGACCCGACCTGACGATCGTGGTGGCCAACGACGACGGCGGTTCGATCTTCGCGACCCTCGAGCAGGGCGACCCCCGCTACGGCGACCGGTTCGAGCGGCTCTTCGCCACGCCGCACGGCGTCGACCTCGCCTCGCTGTGCGCGGCCACCCGGACGCCGTACGCGCGGGCGGAGAGCCTGCCCGAGCTCGAGCAGCTGCTCGCCTCGCCCAACGGCGGCCTCGAGGTCGTCGAGGCGCGCATCGGCCGCGCCGACCGGCGTGAGCTGGACGCGCGGATCCGGGCGCTGACGCCGGGCTGATCGGGGGCTGGTCCCGGGGCTGGTCCCGGGGCTGGTCCGGTGGTCGAGGTGCGAGCGCAGCGAGCCGCGCGACCCCCGCACCCGAGTGCTCCGCGGTACCGGCCGCAGCTCGTCCCACCGGGTCTCGCGGCTCGTCGCTGGCGCTCCTCGCACCTCGACCACCGGTGCTGCTCCGCACCTCGACCACCGGGCTGCTCGCACCTCGACCACCGGCGCTCGCCGCAGGGAGGGCACCGGGATTTGCTCAACTGGCCCGCGGGCGGGCCGATGACCTCGGAATGGCGCGTACCCCCCGGCGCCGCAGCGGTGGCCTGCCCCGGCACCGCGCCCGACGTGAGGAACGCGGCGCGGTGGCGGTCGAGGCCGCCCTGCTGACCCCGCTCGTCGTGCTCCTGCTCATCGGGATGATGGAGATGAGCCTCTTCCTGCGCGACGGCGTCGCGGTCAACGCCGCGGTGCGCTCGGCCGCCCGGGTCGCCTCGTCGGCGGCCGGCGCCGGCCCGGGGGTGTGCCAGGCGGGGTCGAATCCGCCGCCGTGCACGCCCGCCACGGCACCTGCCTTCGCGCAGGCCGCGGCCGACGCCGTCCAACGCGCGGGCAGCGCGCTGCCTGCGGACTCGATCACGGCCATCACCGTCTATGAGGCCAACAGCGGCGGCTACCCGCTGCCCGAGGGCAACACCGCGATCGTGTGCACGAGCAACTGCGTCACCTACGTCTGGGACGCCGCGCTCAACCGCTTCCGCTTCGGCAGCGGCAGCTGGGCCAGCTCGTCGGTCAACGCCTGCGTCAACAGCGTCGACCAGGACACCGTCGGGGTGGCGTTGACCGCGCGCCACACCTGGGTCACCGGCATGTTCGGCAGCGGTGTCGGCATCACCCAGCGCAGCGTCATGCGCTTCGAGCCGCTGGCCGCCGAGCAGTGCCTGCCGGGGACGCATCCGTGAGGCGGCCCGGACGGCGTCCCCGGCCCCTCGATGAGGCCCGGCCCGAGGACGGCTACATCGCCATCACCATGGCGATCTTCGTCGCCGTGCTCTTCCTGCCGCTCGCCGCCCTCTCGGTCGACGTCGCCCGTTGGTACGTCGAGATCGCCCGCCTGCAGAACGCCGCGGACGCCGCGGCACTCGCCGGGGTCACCTACCTGCCCGACGACCTCGTCGCCGCGCAGGCGGCGGCCGAGGACGCCGTCCGGCGCAACGGCTTCACGATCGGTCCGGGTCTCGTCGTGGAGGTGTCGGTGGGCCGCAACGCGTCCCAGTTGCGGGTCACGGTGGCCGAGCGGGTGAAGAACACCTTCGCCGCCGGCTTCGGCCATCCCGAGTCGCTGATGACGGCGACGGCGGTGGCCGACTTCAGCGGGCCCGCCCCGATGGGCAGCCCGTGCAACACCCTGGGCAACGAGCCCGACGGGACGGCGCTGCTGGGCCCGATCCTCTCCCAGATCGTGGCGCCGCTGGGCGCCAGCTGTCCGCGCACACCGCAGTTCTGGGCCAACGTGCACGGGCCCAACGTCTACAAGACCCAGGGCGATCGGTACTCCTCGCGCTCCTGCCAGGGCGGCGAGGACGGCTGCACCGGCACGGTCAACGACGAGTTCGACCCGCAGGGGTACTTCCTGGTGGTGCGCATCGGCGCCGCCGCGGTCGGCCAGCCGGTCACCGTGCAGCTCTACGACCCGGCCTACGCCTCCACCGACAGCCGCTGCACGACGGCGCCGTCCGGCACGCTGAGCTCCAACAACCTCAACCCGTACACGACCGTCGACGCCCTCACCCGCTACGCGCGGACGGCGACCGGCGGCACGCCGAACCAGTTCTGCGCGGGCGACGATGCGAACGCCGGGCTGCGGGTCGGCGCGGAGACCCCGACGATCACCTCGTTCGCGATGCGGGCGCCGACGGCGAGCCTGCAGCCGAAGTCGGCGCCGGTGATCACCGGCTGCACCCGGCAGTACCCGGGCTTCATCGCCTCGCAGATCACCTCCAGCACGCTGCGCTCCTCGAGCTCCTCCTACCTCGAGCGGCTCGCCGCCGTGTTCCACCAGTGGGTGCCGCTGTGCACCTTCACGCCGACCGAGGCCGGCGACCACTACCTCCAGGTGCGCACCGACGTCGCCCTCGGCGGCACGATGGACGCCGTCACCGGGGTCTACTCCGGCAACCCGGCGGTGACCGCGCAGACCGGCGACGACCCGAGCGTCACCGGCAACGGCTCGAACCGCTTCGCGGTGCGGGTGGTCTCGACGGCGGCGGCGTCCATCTCGGTCTCGGGGTGGCAGCGGATGACGCTCTACGCCAACGCGAACGCCGCGACCACCGTCTTCAACCTGGTGCGGGTCATCCCGGCCAGCGCCGGCAAGGTGCTCGACTTCGCCTTCTTCGACGCCGGCGACGCGGCGTCCAACGGCACCCTCCAGATCCTCACGCCCTCGGAGTCGACGACGCCGATCGGCACCTGCACCGGCAGCGGCAAGGTCACCGGCGTCCTGGCCGGTTGCCAGCTCACCGGCATCAGCGCGGCCAACGGCTGGAACGGGCGCACCCAGCACATCCGGGTGCAGATCCCGCCCGGCTACACCTGCAACGAGGCGTCGGCGGGCGGCTGCTGGTTCCGCATCCAGATCGGCTTCGGCTCGGGCACGGTCACCGACGTGACGACGTGGACGGCGGTGGTCGAGGGCGATCCGGTGCGGCTCATCGAGTGAGGCGCACCGGGCGTCGTCCTCAGCGGAGGGCGCCGAGGATCGGCTCGGACTCCAGCAGGCCCTCCTCCGACGGCGCCGCGCCCTCGCCGAAGACCCGTGCGGCCTGGCGGGCGCGCAGGTCGCGGTGGGCGTCGGCGGGCCGGTCGTAGCCGTAGCGCTCGCGGGCCTGCGCCGGGGTGACGACCTCGGGGACGACCGGCTCGATGCCGCGGAAGACCGGCTCCACGACCGGCCGGGTGGCCGGGGAGAGGTAGCCGAGGACGGCCAGCTTGATGTCGGTGTTGGCGTTCATCAGCCAGAAGGCGGTGCGCAGGGTCGGCTTGACGGCGACGTCGACGACGCGCGGCTGGTGCACCCCGCCCATCCGGCGCATCCAGTGCGGCATGGTGGCGATGGTGCCGGCCCGCAGCACCTGGGTGGTGGCCCAGGCGATCGGCGTGAGGGCCTTGGGGTACTCCGGCAGCATGACGCCGGCGTCGAGCAGGTGCGCCATGGCCTTCTGTGCGATCTCGCTGCCCACGAGCGTCGGGCGCATCTGCTCGAAGTAGGCGCGGACGCCGTCCCGGGTGCGGGGCACGTCGGCGGGGTCGCAGGTCTGCAGTTCGGCTGCGACCGCGCACTCGCGCCAGTACTGGAGCTCCTCCTCCTCGCTCAGCCGACCCGGGCCGTACTCCTCGTAGGCCTTGAGGATCGAGTGCCAGGCGGTGAGGTGGATCCACAGCTGGCTCTTCGGGTCGTTGGCGTCGTACGGCGTGCCGAGGACCGGGTCGGTGCCGATGGCCTTGGAGTGCACCTTGACCAGGACGTCGGCGGCCTTCGCGGTCTCGCGGCTGCCGCCGAAGGCGACCAGGGAGAAGTAGCGCAGGGTCCGGTCGTAGCGGGTGCGCGGCCGGGCGTAGATGCCCTGGGTCGCGTCGACCGCGGCGATGAGGTTCGGGTCGAGCTCCTCGATGACGACCGCGCGTTGGAAGCCGACGGTCAGCGAGGTCGGGTAGCTCCAGACCTTCCAGGTGACCGACTCGGGGCCGAAGAAGCCGTAGTCCTCGTGGCGGGCGGGTGTCGCAGGGGTGGTCTCAGGCATGCGCGGCAAATTACTACAGTGGTGTAGCAATGGGAAGGGTACGGTGACGCGCGTGCCCGCCGCCCGTCGTCCCTACGCCGCGCGCGTGCCGTTGGAGACCCGACGCGAGCAGCTGCTGGACGCCGCCCTCGCGATCATCGTGCGCGAGGGGTACGCCGGCATCTCGATCGACGCGATCGCCAAGCAGGCCGGCGTCACCCGCCCGGTCGTCTACGGCGCCTTCGACGACCTCGGCGACCTGCTCGGGTCGCTTCTCGACCGCCAGCAGCTGCGCGCGGTCACCCAGCTCGCCGAGGTGCTGCCCGAGAGCCTGCCCGACGGCGACCCCGACGCGTTCCTCCTCGCCACCGTGCGCGCCCTCATCGACCGCGTGCTCGCCGACCCCGACACCTGGCGGCCGGTCCTGGTGGCCGGCGACTCGACCCCGGCCGTCGTCCGCGACCGCATCGACGGCGACCGACAGCGCATCCGGCGACAGATCGCCGACCTGCTCGCCGTCGGCATCGAGCGTCGCGGCGGCCCCGACCTCGACGTCGAGGTGGCCTCCTACGCCGCGATCGCGGTGCTGGAGAGCTTCGGCCGGCTGCTGCTCGAGGGCCGGCTCGAGGGCGAGCGGATGGTCGGGTTCGCCGCGGCGCTGTTGCGCGGGCTGCGCTGACCTCGAACAGCCCGCCGGCCCCGGCCCTCAGTACCGGTAGAACCCCCGCCCCGACTTCCGCCCGAGCAGGCCGGCGTCGACCATCCGGGCGAGCAGCGGCGGGGCGGCGTAGAGCGGCTCCTTGAACTCCTCGTAGAGCGACTCGGCGACGGCCTTGACGGTGTCGAGGCCGATGAGGTCGGCGAGCGCCAGCGGGCCCTGGGGGTGGGCGGCGCCGAGCACGAGACCGCGGTCGATGTCCTCGGCGGAGGCGAAGCCGGACTCGAACATCCGGATCGCCGAGAGCACGAACGGGATGAGCAGCGCGTTGACCACGAAGCCCGCGCGGTCCTGACAGTCGATGGCCGACTTGCCGAGCGGCCCCTCGACGTAGCTGCGCGCCCGCTCGGTGGTCTCGGGCGAGGTGAGCAGCGAGGGCACGAGCTCGACCAGCCGCAGCACCGGCACCGGGTTGAAGAAGTGGATGCCCATGACCTGGGTCGGCCGGGAGGTGACCACGCCGAGCTTCATGATCGGGATGGAGGAGGTGTTGGAGGCCAGGATCGCCTGCGGGTCGGCGACCAGGGTGTCGAGCCGCTTGAAGAGGGAGACCTTGGCGTCCTCGTCCTCCACGATCGCCTCGACCACGAGCTGCCGGTCGGCCAGCGCGTCGAGGTCGGTGACGATCGAGATCCGCGCCAGCACGTCGGCGGCCGACTCGCTCAGCTTGCCCTTGTCCTCGGCGCGCTGCAGCGAGCGCTCGAGCCGCTCGCGCCCGGCGGCCGCGGCGCCCTCGCTGGACTCCACGACGACCACGTCGAGGCCGGCACGCGCGTTCACCTCGGTGATGCCCGCGCCCATGAGGCCGCAGCCCACCACGCCGATCCGCTGAAGGTCCGCTCCCGTGTCCGTCATGGCCGCTCCTGTCATTTGCATGGATGTCCAACTATCTCGTTCGCGACGCTACACCCGGGACGCCGCCCCCGCGATGGGAGGTGCGCGGCGTCCGTACCACCCGCGAGACTGGGGCCATGGAGATCGCCCTCGCCCTCGTCGTCCTCGCGGCGACGGTCCTGCTCGTGACGGCGATCGCCGAACGGATCGACCTGCCCGCGCCGCTCGTGCTCATCGTCGTCGGGGTGGTCGCCTCCTACGTGCCGGCCGTCCCCGAGATCGAGCTCGAACCCGAGATCGTGCTCCTCGGCCTGCTGCCGCCCCTGCTCTACTCCGCGGCGCTCGGCACCTCGCTGGTCGACTTCAACGCCAACAGGCGCTCGATCCTGCTGCTCTCGGTCGGCCTGGTCATCTTCACGACCTCCGGGGTGGCGGTCCTCGTGCACGCGCTGCTGCCCGAGCTGTCGTGGCCGGCGGCGTTCGCGATCGGCGCCGTCGTCGCCCCTCCGGACGCCGTCGCCGCCACCGCGATCGGACGCCGCATCGGCCTGCCGCGCCGCATCGTCACGATCCTCGAGGGCGAGTCGCTGCTCAACGACGCCACCGCCCTGGTCGCCCTGCGCACGGCCATCGCCGCCGGCGGGGCCGGGATCGAGATCTGGAGGGTCGGACTCGACTTCCTGCTCGCGGCCGGAGGCGGCGCCGCCGTCGGGTGCGTCGTCTACGTCGTCGTCGCCTGGATCCGCAAGCACGTCGAGGACCCCATCTTCGACACCGCGCTCTCCCTCATCGTGCCGTTCGCGGCCTACCTCGCCGCCGAGGAGCTGCACGCCTCCGGCGTCATCGGCGTCGTCGTCGCGGGTCTGCTGCTCGGGCACAGCGCCCCGATCCTGCAGAGCGCGCAGTCGCGCATCGCCGAGCGGATGAACTGGCGCACCCTGGCCTTCCTGCTCGAGAACGTCGTCTTCCTGCTCATCGGCCTGCAGGCCCACCGGCTCATCGGCGACGTCGGGGAGAGCGAGCTCTCGGCCGCCCGCATCACCGCCACCTGCCTCGGCACGCTGGTGCTGGTGATCGTGCTGCGCCTCGTGTGGGTCTTCCCGGCGCGGTTCCTCCTCGTGCGGCCGGGACCCGAGCCGCACACCGGCGTCGCCCCGCCGTTGACCTCGACGTTCCTGCTCGGCTGGGCCGGCATGCGCGGCGTCGTCACCCTGGCCGCCGCCTTCGTCATCCCACTGGACACCGAGCACCGCGAGATCCTGCTGCTGGTGGCCTTCACCGTCGTGGCCGGCACCCTCTTCCTCCAGGGGCTCAGCCTGCCGTGGCTGGCCCGCCGCCTCGACGTCCGCGGCCCCGACCCGATGGACGACGCGCTCGCCCGGGCCACCTTGCTCCAGCAGGCGTCCAAGGCCGGCTTCGCGACCCTCGACGAGCTCGAGTACGACGACCCGCACGGCGTCGTCCCGCTCATCCGGCAGCGCGTCGACCAGCGCAACTTCTCCGCCTGGGAACGTCTCGGCACGGTCGCGGGGGAGGAGACGCCGTCCGAGCTGTACGCCCGCGTGCGGCTGGCGATGATCGAGGCCGAGCGGCGGCGCATCCTGGAGATCCGCAACGAGGGGCGCGTCGCCTCCGAGGTGGTCGCCGAGGTGCTGGCCACGCTCGACGTCGAGGAGTCGATGATCGACATCGCCACCGCCGAGCGCGACGAGCTGCGCCAGTACGGCGTCCTGCGGTTCTCGGCCGGCGACCGGTGCCACGACCTCGAGCAGTACGACGCCGTGGTCGCCCCGACCGAGGGGCTGGAGTGCGCCGACTGCCTGCGCGAGGGCACCCGGTGGGTGGCGCTGCGGCTGTGCCTGGACTGCGGCTACCTGGCCTGCTGCGACTCCTCACCCGGCCAGCACGCCACCCGGCACTTCCACGACACCGCCCACCCGGTCATGCAGTCCGCCGAACCCGGCGAGGACTGGCGCTGGTGCTTCGTGCACCACCTGACGGGCTGACCGCGGGCGCGGGGGACACGGGCGTGCGGCGTCCGCGCATGGTCGGGAGGCGAGCACTTGGGGGGCGAAACCTGATGTTGTGGGGCGAAACTTCGCCCATCAACATCAGGTTTCCCCGGCTGACCGGGGAAACCTGACGGCCCTCACCGCCGCATCCGCAGCTCCGTCCCGAGCTCGTCGGTCCGCGAGGTGCCGTCGAAGCCGAACCCGTGGCGGGCGTAGAAGTCGATGGCCCGGTCGTTGCCGGCGAGCACCCAGAGGAACGCGGGCGCGTCGCCGACCGCGGTGCCGAGGAGGCGGTGCCCGACGCCGGTGCCCCAGGCCGCAGCGTCGACCTAGAGGCCCCACAGTTCGTGCAGATCGGGGAGGTCCTCATCGCGGGAGGGGCCGTCCGAGGAGAAGCCGACCAGCCGGCCGGCGTCGTCGATCGCGACGATCGTGCGGGCCGGCGAGGTGGTGGCCGCCAGGCGCCATCGCTCGACCCGCTCGGGCAGGGTGGCCCGCCGCTCGACGAAGATCGAGGCCGGCATGAGGTCGCCGTACGCGGCCTCCCAGACCTCGACGTGGAGCAGGGCCAGCGCCTCGGCGTCGTCCGGGGTGAGGGGGCGCAGGGTGACGGTCATGCCCGCAGGATGGTCTCCAGGGTGCGGGCCGGGCGACCGGTTATCCGTTCGACGTCGTCGCTCACCCGCGCGAACGAGCCGTCGGCGATGGCGGTGTAGGTGCTCACCCAGGCGTCGAGCTGCCAGTCCGGTGTGCCCGGGTAGGCCGCCCGGCGCGAGGCGTAGGCCTCCTCCACCGTCTCGTCCTCGAACCGGAGGTCGCGGCCCAGCACCGCGCCGGCGCGGGCGGCGATCTCATCCATCGTCAGGGCCTCGGGTCCGCTGAGCTCGTAGACCGCGCCCACATGCTCGTGCGGCGCGCGCAGCACGGCGGCGGCGACGTCGGCGACGTCGGCCCGGCCGACGGCCGCGACCCGGCCGGTGCCCGCCGGGCCCCGGAGCACGCCCGCGTCGTCGGCGAAGTGGGGCAGGAGGTCGGCGTAGAAGTTGTCGCGCAGCAGGGTGATCGCGAGGCCGGACGCCGCGAGCGCGGCCTCGGTGTCGGCATGGTCGCGGGCGAGGGTGAAGGTGGCGTCGGGTGCCGCGCCGACGAAGGACAGGTAGACGACGTGCGCGACGCCGGCGGCCGCGGCCGCCTCGACCATCGCCCGGTGCTCGGCCCGTCGGGTCGCCGACTCGTGACCGGAGACCAGCAGCAGCACGTCGACCCCCACCAGCGCCTCGGCGGCATGCGGGTCGCCGTACACGCAGCGCCGCACCCCGCCGCCGAGGTCGACGGCCTTCGCCGGGTCGCGGACCAGCAGGCGCGGACGCAGATCGGCCAGGGCGGCGGCGACCGCGCCGCCGATCGCACCGGTCGCGCCGGTGATGCCGAGCAGGGGAGCGGTCATGGGTCGAACCTACGTGGCGCCTTCAGCCGAGAACCAGGTTCAGGCCGTGACGATCGTGCGCACCGCCAGCGCCGCGATCACGACCGCGGAGACCAGGCCCGTCACGAGCCGACCGCGCGGCCCGGTGATGGTGCGCCCGAGCGCCGCACCGCCCGTGGCCAGCAGCAGCTGCCACGAGCCCGAGGCCACGGCCACCGCCATGACGAACACCACCGCCTGGCCCACCCCCGAGGTGAGGTGGTCGTTGCCGAGCACGATCGCGGCGAAGTACACGACCGTCGCCGGGTTCAGCGCCGTGATGCCCAGGAAGAGCACGTAGGCGCGCCCGGCGGTCATCGGACGCCGATCGGCGTCGTCCGCGGGCGACGTCGCCGCACGGTCGCGGACGGCGTGCCGTGCCGCGAGCCCGGCCATCGCCAGCAGCACCAGTCCCGAGACGATGCCGAGCTCCCGGGCGATCGGCTCGAGGAGCGAGGCCACCCAGGCGCCGGCGACGACCGCGACGACGGCGTACCCGGCGTCCACGCTCGCGACCCCGAGGGCCGCACCGGCGCCGACCCGCCACGAGGTGCGGGCGGTCAGGGTGACGATGAGCGCCGCGACGGCGCCGACGGGCACCGCGATCGCCCAGCCGGTCAGCAACCCGGAGACGACGACACCACCCACGGCGCCGAGTGTGGCCGACCCGTGCGGGCCGCGCGAGCGGATTCCCGCGCTGACTACGGTGGGGGTCATGCGCATCACGAAGTTCGGTCACGCCTGCGTCCGCATCGAGCACGACGGCGCCACGATCGTGCTCGACCCCGGGGTGTTCACCGACCCCGAGGCTGTCGACGGCGCCGGCGCGGTGCTGATCACCCACGAGCACCCCGACCACTACGAGCCCGAGCGGCTGCGCCGCGCCGATGCGCCGATCCTCACCATCGCGGCGGTGGCGGCCCGCATCCGCGAGGACGCTCCCGACCTGGCCGAGCGCATCACCGTGGTGGCGCCGGAGGAGCGGTTCGAGGCGGCCGGCCTGGCCGTGCGTGCGGTCGGCGAACTCCACGCGGTCATCCACCCCGAGTTCCCGCGCTTCACCAACAGCGGCTACGTCGTCACTGTCGGCGACACCCGGATCTACCACCCCGGCGACGCCCTTACGCTCCCCGGCGAGCCGGTCGACGTGCTCTGCGCACCCGTCTCCGCGCCGTGGCTGAAGGCCTCGGAGGCCGTCGACTTCGCCCGCGAGGTGAAGGCGCCGCGCACCCTCGCCATCCACGACAAGGTCTACTCCGAGGCGGGCCTGGGCATCATCGACGGCCACATGAACGCCTTCCTGCCGCAGGAGGGGCTGGCCTACACGCGGCTGGCCGACGGCGCCGATCTCTGACGCCGATCTCCGACCTGGCGGCGGGCGGACGCCGTCCGGACCTCAGGCGGACGGCGAGACGGCGTCGCGCACGGGCACGAACTTCGCCTGGGTCTCGGCGAGCTCGGCCTCGGGGTCGGAGGCGCCGACGATCCCGCACCCGGCGAAGAGCCGCACGGTGCGGCCCTCGATCAGCCCCGAGCGCAGGGCGATGCCCCACTCGCCGTCGCCGGCGGCGTCCATCCAGCCGACCGGGCCCGCGTAGCGGCCGCGGTCCATGCCCTCGATCGCCTCGATGAGGGCCACGGCCACCTCGGTCGGGGTGCCGCCGACGGCGGCCGAGGGGTGCAGGGCCTCGGCCAGCCGCAACGAGGAGACGGGTCGGGCGTCGTCGACGACGCCGGCCACATCGGTGGCCAGGTGCATCACGTTGGGCAGGTGCAGCACGAACGGCGACTCGGGCACGTTGAACGACGAGCAGTACGGGCCCAGCGCGTCGGCGACCGAGCGGACGGCGTACTCGTGCTCCTCGAGGTCCTTCGACGAGCGGGCCAGCGCGGCGGCGAGGGCGAGGTCGTGCTCGTCGTCGCCGGTGCGCCGGATCGTGCCGGCCAGCACCCGCGAGGTCACCAGACCGCGCTCGCGGCGCACCAGCATCTCGGGGGTCGCACCGAAGAGACCCTCGACGTGGAAGGTCCAGCACATCGGGTAATCCTCGGCCAGGCGCTGCAGCGGCCAGCGGACGTCGACGTCGTCGTCGGCGGTGGCCAGCAGGTCGCGCGCCAGGACGACCTTCTCCAGGTCGCCGCGGCCGATCCGGGCCACCGCGTCGGCGACGACGCTCATCCAGCGCTCGCCGTCGAGGGCGCCGTCGGCGAAGACGATGCCCGACGGTGCGCGCACGGGCTCGACCGGCGCGAGGTGGCCCTCGACGTCCAGGCCGCCGCGCGAGACCGTGGTCAGCCAGGTCACCCCGCCGCGCCGTCCGACGACGACCTCGGGCACGACGAGCATCGACTCGCCGGGGGCGTCGGCGAAGGCGAAGGAGCCGAAGGCGACCAGACCCGAGCCGGGGCGGTTCACCTCGTCGCGGACGACGGCGCGGCCGGTCAGGGTGGTCCACCAGGCGTCGGCGTCGGCGAACCGGTCGGCGCCCGCGGTGCGGATGGAGGCGGCCTCGCCCCAGCCGACGATGCCCTCTCCGCGGCGCAGCCAGCACAGCGGTCCGCGGTCGGGCAGCAGGTCGAGCAGGGAGGAGGCGGTGTCCTGGTCGAGCACGACCGAACGCGCCACCAGCGGCGCGTGGGGCTCGGCGAAGGACGTCACATCCGATCAGCGTACGCGGGCCCGTGCAGTGGCCGGCGACCGGCTCGACGCAGCGGTCGGCTACCGTCTGTCGGCGTGACCGCTGTTCGTTCCTCCGCCCGCACCGCCGTCCTCGGCATCCTCGGCGGCGCCGCCGCCCTCGCGCTGGTCGGCGGGTTCGCCATCGGCCTGCCGAAGGCCGCCGACAGTGCCACCGGTGTCGCCGCTCTGCCCGACACCCTGCCCGGCGGGCTCACCGCGGTCGAGGTGCTGGCGCAGAAGGAGGTCGACGCCAACGGCGAGCAGGCCTCCCAGGCCCAGCAGTTCCTCGACGAGCAGGGCTCCATCCAGGGTTCCGCGGTCGCGGCCCTGAAGAAGCAGTACGACGCTCCCGTCGAGCTGCGGGCCTACCAGACCGCCGACCTGAAGTCGCAGCTCACCATCACCGTGATCGCCGCCCCGGCCGGTCCGTTCCTCCCGCAGGGCCCCGTGCCCGACCCGGAGACCTACGGCTACGCCCGCGGCGCCTACTCGCTGGAGAAGGTCGGCGACGGCATCTGCAGCTCGGCCTGGTCGGCTCCCGTGCCGCAGGGGCAGAAGGTCGACGCCGCCGAGAAGCCGACCTCGGTCTACTGCCAGGTCGGTGCCGGCGACGTCACCTACCTCGCCAACGGCAACGGCTTCACCGGCCAGGAGGCGGTCGAGATCCTCGACAGCCTCGCGAAGTAGAAGGTCGTCCCCGTGGCCCGTGCCGACCTGGACAAGCAGCCCACCGACGTCCGTCGGATGTTCGACACCGTCGCGCGCCGCTACGACCTGACCAACGACGTCCTCTCGCTGGGGCAGGACCGCCGCTGGCGGCACGAGGTCATCAAGGCCGTCGCCCCGGTGCCCGGGGAGCGGGTGCTCGACCTCGCGGCCGGCACCGGCACCTCGAGCGAGCCGTTCCACGACCGCGGCGCGACCGTTGTCCCCTGCGACTTCTCCCTCGGCATGCTGCGGGTGGGCAAGCAGCACCGGCCGCACCTGCCCTTCACCGCGGGTGACGGCACCCGGCTGCCCTTCGCCGACGCCTCCTTCGACGCCGTCACGATCTCCTTCGGGCTGCGCAACATCGTCGACCCGCTGCGCGGCCTCGAGGAGCTGCGCCGCGTGACCAAGCCGGGCGGTCGCCTGGTGGTGTGCGAGTTCAGCCACCCGACGAACGCGGCCTTCCGCGGCGTCTATCTCAACTACCTCATGCGGGCGCTGCCGGCGATCGCGACGGGGGTCTCCTCCGCGCCCGACGCCTACGTCTACCTCGCAGAGTCGATCCGGGCCTGGCCCGACCAGGCCGGCCTCTCGGCGCTCATCGCGCAGGCCGGCTGGTCCGGCGTGGAGTGGCGCAACCTCTCCGGCGGCATCGTCGCCCTGCACCGCGCCCACGCCTGAGGCCGGGTCTGGGGACCGGCCGGGGTCGGCCGGGACTGGCCGGGGCCGTCGTCTCAGCACCCGGAACGACTTCTCAGGGGAAACTGTCACTTCTCAGGGGGGCGGAGTCCATCGGTCGAAGCAACGCTGACCCGAATGGGGGCGTTGATCGTGCCGAAGGTGTTCTCGTACGAGAC
>NZ_BAAAZH010000037.1:0-59960 GCF_039536805.1 Nocardioides fonticola
AACTCGGTGGGTGGTTCGCGGAATCTGGGGGCTACGGGTGGCGCGTCGGGTCAGCCGGTGACGTTCGCTGTCGCTGCTGGGACGACGAACGACGCGTGTGTGATCGTGGCGGGTCGGGTGGAGTTCCGGCATGCGGGGACGTGTGTGGTGACCGCTGACCAGGCCGGCACGGACGACTACGAGCCGGCGGCGACCGCGACCCAGGTGGTGACGGTCGCCAAGGCTGCTGCTGGTCTGGCTGTGACGGCTCCGGGGGCTGCGACGGTGGGGGAGTCGTTGGTGTTGGTGCCGCGGTCGGATTCGCCGGCGCCGGTGTCGGCGACCAGTGACCGTCCGGGTGTGTGTTCGGTCGACGGTTTGAAGGTGACCTTCGATCACGCGGGAATCTGCATCGTATCGTTGAGCCAGCCGGAGACAGCTGACTTCATCGCGGGCGTGACAGGTACGGGGTCGATCACGGTCGGCAAGGCGGCGCAGGTGATCACCGGGTTCGCTCCGGCAGGTGCGGCGGTCGTGGGTGGTGCGTCGGTGGATCTGTCGGCGACCGGTGGTGCCTCGGGGAACCCGGTGACGTTCGCGGTGTCGGGGGAGACGACGAACGGTGCGTGCACGCTCGGTAGTGGGCCGTCTGGTTCGACGGTCTCGTTCGTGCATGCGGGGTCGTGTGTGGTGACGGCCGATCAGGCCGGGAACACCGACTACACCGCTGCTTCGCAGGTGAAGCGGACGATCGTGGTGGGCAAGGCCTCGCAGACGATCTCGGGGTTCAGTCTGCCGGGGTCGGCGCCGATCGGGGCGCAGGTGGCGTTGGCGGCGGTCGGTGGTGCGGGTGGTGCTCCGGTGGTGTTCTCGGTGGCGTCGGGGACCACGAATGCTGCGTGCACGATCAGCGGTGCGACGGTCTCGTTCGTGCATGCGGGGACGTGTGTGGTGGCTGCTGATCAGGCCGGTACGGCTGACTATGAGGCGGCCTCGCAGGTGGTGCAGGCGGTTGCGGTGGCTCGGAATCCGCAGAGTCTGGTGTTCTCGTTGCCGGCGACGGCGTCGTTGGGTGGTTCGGCTGACCTGACGGCGACGGGTGGCGGTTCGGGTCAGTCGGTGGTGTTCAGCGTGGATCCGTCGACCACGAACGCGGCGTGTGTGATCGATGGAGCGGTGGTGCGGTTCGTGCACGCGGGGTCGTGTGTGGTCGCGGCGTTCCAGGGCGGGACTGCTGACTTCGAGGAGGCGCGCACCCTCGCCACGGTGAACGTGGAGCGGGCGCCGACGGTCACGTCGGTGTCGGTGACCGGTACCCAGATCCGGGCGTTGGTGCGGTCGACCGATGCGTCGTTGGGTTCTGTGGTGGGGACGCCGAGTGGTCAGGTGCAGTTCCTGGTGGACGGCGTCCTGCTCGGCACGGCCGCACTGAACTCTGATGGGGTCGCGGTGCTGGATGCGGTGGTCCCGGCTGGTGAGCATCTGGTGGTGGCGCGGTATCTGGGTGATGGTGATTTCGCGGCCGGTGTCGGTGACTATGCGACGTCCTCGGGTGAGGTTGTGCGCACCGATCCGGTGATCACCGCGACCGTGACGAGTGCGCGGGCGATCTCGGCCAGTGGTTGGTATCGCTCGCCGGTGACGGTCAGCTTCGTGTGTACCGCTGGTTCGGGTGCGCTGGTGGGGGCGTGTCCCGCCCCGGTGGTGATCGGCCGGTCGACCAAGGGCCGCACGGTCACGGGCACGGTGTTGGCCGATGACGGTGGCCGGGCCACGGTCACGACCGAGGTGGTGAAGGTCGACCTGGTCAAGCCGAAGGTCCGGATCAAGGGCCTGGCTGCTGGTGCTGCCGGGAAGCCGCGGTGTGTGGCCAGGGACAAGACGTCGGGTGTGGCCTCGTGCCGCCTGAAGGTCCGCACCCATCGTGACCGGGTCGTCTACATCGCGATCGCGAAGGACGTGGCCGGCAACACCACCAAGGTCAGGAAGACCGTCCGACGCTGAGATCCAGGGGGAGGTTCGGGCCGTGCACCGGGGTGTCCAGCACCCGCAGGGGCCGGCCCGAGCCGCCCCACTGGGCGGCGACCAGTTCGGCGGCGATGCTCACCGCGGTCTCCTGGGGGGTGCGCCCGCCGAGGTCGAGTCCGACCGGACTGGAGAGCCGGGTCAGCTCCTCGTCGGTGACACCCGCCTCCCGCAGCCGCTCCAGCCGGTCGTCGTGGGTGCGCCGCGAGCCCATGGCCCCGATGAACCCGATCGCGGGCAGCCGCAGCGCGACGGTGAGCAGCGGGACGTCGAACTTCGGGTCGTGGGTGAGCACCGCGAGCGCCGTCCGCGCATCGATGCGGCCGGCCTCGTGCTCGGCCGCGAGGTAGCGGTGCGGCCAGTCGACGACCACCCGGGCCGCGGCCGGGAAGCGTTCGGGCGTGGCGAACACCTGCCGGGCGTCGCACACGGTGACGTCGTAGCCGAGGAACGCACCGACCTGGGCCAGCGCAGCGGCGTGGTCGACCGCACCGAAGATCAGCAGGCGCGGGGGCGGCGCGAACACCTGCACCAGCACCCGCATGCCCAGGCCGCGGCGCTCGCCGTCGACGCCGTAGGTCAGCGTCGCGGACCGGCCGGTGGCCAGCACGCCCTCGGCGTCGTCGTGCACCGCGGCGTCGCGACGTGGCGATCCGAGGCTCCCGGACGGCGCGGCGTCCGGTTCGATGAGCAGGCGCCGTCCGACGACCTCATCGTCCGGGTGCTCGACCACCGTGGCGATCGCGACCGGCCGCTCGAGCGCGACGAGCTCGGCGAGGCGGTCGAGATCGGGGAAGGTGGACGGCGAGACCGCCTCGACGAAGATCTCGATCTCGCCGCCGCAGGTCAGACCCACCGCGATGCCGGCCTCGTCGGCGATGCCGTACTGCTCGCGGGCCGGCCGGCCCGAGGAGATGACCTCGAGTGCCGTCTCGTAGACCGCGCCCTCGACGCAGCCACCCGAGACCGAGCCCACCACGGTGCCGTCGTCGCGCACCAGCATCGCCGAGCCGACCTCGCGCGGCGCCGAGCCGCGGATCGAGGTGACGGTGGCCAGCGCCGCCGTCCGCCCGGAACGCCAGCACTCGAGGAGATCGGACCAGGGTTCACGCACGCCGCCACGATAGCCAGGATGTGACCTGAGCCTCACCAGGCGTCCATCCCACCCCAACGGTGCGGCCGCGGAGGGAACAGCCCGCCGCCCGCGGGCGGTTACGACCCTTCGGACATCCGACCGGACATCACACCCGTCCGGCACCGCCCATCCGATCCATGAGGAGAGACATGGTCACCGTCAAGGCTTACGCCGCGCCGTCCGCCACCGAGCCGCTGATCCCCACCACGATCGAGCGCCGTGAGGTCGGGCCCACCGATGTCGCGATCGCCATCCGCTACGCCGGCATCTGCCACTCCGACATCCACACCGTGCGCGGCGAGTGGGGCAAGGTGCCCTACCCGCTGACCGTCGGCCACGAGATCGTCGGCGAGGTCACCGCCGTCGGCGCCGACGTCACGAAGTTCGAGGTCGGCCAGCGCGTCGGCGTCGGCTGCATGGTCAACTCCTGCCGCGAGTGCGAGAACTGTCTCGCCGGCGAGGAGCAGTACTGCCTCGAGGGCAACATCGGCACCTACGCCGCGAAGGACGTCGACGGCACCATCACCCAGGGCGGCTACTCCGAGGCGATCGTCGTCGACCAGGACTTCGTGCTGCGCGTGCCCGAGTCGATCCCCTACGAGGCCGCCGCCCCGCTGCTGTGCGCCGGCATCACCACCTACTCCCCGCTGCGCCACTGGGAGGTCGGCCCCGGCTCGAAGGTCGCGGTCGTCGGCCTCGGCGGCCTGGGCCACATGGCCGTCAAGATCGCTCACGCGCTGGGCGCCGAGGTCACCGTGCTCTCCCAGTCGCTGAAGAAGCAGGAGGACGGTCTGCGCCTGGGTGCCGACCACTACTACGCGACCTCCGACCCCGACACGTTCCCGGCGCTGGTCAACACCTTCGACCTGATCGTCAACACCGTCAGCAGCGCCGACCTCGACTTCAACGCCCTGCTGCGCACGCTGCGCCTCAACGGCACCATGGTCAACGTCGGCGCCCCGCCGGAGCCGATCTCCGTCGGCGTCTTCAACCTCTTCGGCAACCGCCGTCGTCTCGCCGGCTCCGGCATCGGCGGCATCCGCGAGACCCAGGAGATGCTCGACTTCTGCGCCGAGCACGGCATCGCCTCCGACGTCGAGGTGATCAGCGCCGACCAGATCAACGAGGCCTACGAGCGGGTGCTCGCCTCCGACGTCCGCTACCGGTTCGTCATCGACACCGCGACGCTCTGATCTGGTCGTCGGCCTGACCGCGTCGGCCTGACGCGTGTCACATGTCGGGCGAAACCTGATGTTGTGGGGCGAAGTTTCCCCCCACAACATCAGGTTTCCCCGGCTGACCGGGGAAACCTGACGCCTCCCCGGCCCGCCCCGCACCCACCGCGGACGCCGTCCACGAGGCGAGCAGCCGCAGATTCTGCTCCGAGGTGCTGCCCGGCTCGGTGGTGTAGACGAAGAGCGTCTGATCGGGGTCGCCGGGCAGCGTCATCGCCTCGTAGGCGATCGTGATCGGCCCGACCACCGACTCCATCCGCTTGGTGCCGTGGGTGCGTTCGACGACGCGGTGGTCGGCCCACCAGCGCCGGAACTCCTCGCTCTTGACCGCCAGCTCGCCCACGAGCTCCCCCAACCGCGGGTCGTCGGGGTGCCGCCCGGCATCCAGGCGCAGGGTGCCGACGACCTCGGCCGCCACCTGCTCCCAATCGGGGTAGATCTCGCGCGCCCGTGGGTCGAGGATCATCCACCGGGTCTTGTTGCGCTCGCGCACCGGCATCGCGTCGAAGTCGGCGATGAGCGCCTTCGCGAGCCGGTTGGCCGCCAGCACGTCGGTGCGGCGTCCCAGCACGAAAGCCGGGTGGTCGACGAAGGAGTCGAGCATCCGGTGCACCGACGCGCGGACCCGCTGCACCTCGGGGGTGCCGCGGCGTCCGGTGGGACGGGGCCTGGCCAGATCGGCGAGGTGCGCCCGCGCCGCCGGGTCGAGCCGCAGCGCGTTCGCCAGCGCCTCGACCACCGAGTCGGACGGCGTGTGGTGGCGGCCCTGCTCCAGGCGCGTGTAGTAGTCGGCGCTCACGCCGGCCAGCAGCGCGACCTCCTCGCGACGCAGGCCGGCCACACGGCGTCCCGGCGTGGTGGGGAGGCCGACCTCGGCCGGGGAGACCGCGGCGCGGCAGGCGCGCAGGAACTCGCCGAGTTCGGTGTGCGCGGTCGCCGGAGTGCCCATGCCTCCCATGGTGCCCCGTCGCCCGCCCCGCGCCGCACCCCGAGAGGGGGTACGGCGTTCCCAGGCACGCCGTACCCCGGACCAGGTGGGCCCGCTGCGGGCCACTCGGCGGCCGTCGGACGGCGCAGGGTGGAGAGGACGGCGATCGACCGGTCGCCGTCCCGCCCCCGGGCCCGGCCATGAACCGCGCCGCGCGCCCGGCCACGCACCTCGGAGGTAGATCCATGACCACCCAGCCCACCGCGTCCGCGACCCCCGCCCGCGACCTCGAGGGCCGCGTCGCCGTCGTCACTGGTGCCTCGAGCGGCATCGGCGCCGAGACCGCCCGCGAGCTCGCGGCCCGCGGTGCCGCCGTCGCGCTCCTGGCCCGCCGCGCCGAGCGCCTCGAGGAGCTCGCCGCCCGCATCGAGAAGGACGGCGGCCGCGCGCTCGCCGTCCCCGCCGACGTCACCGACGCCGCCGCCATGCGGGCCGCGCGCGAGACGATCGTCGCCGAGCTCGGTCGCCCTGCGATCGTGGTGAACAACGCCGGGGTCATGCTCCCGGCGCCGATCGAGCAGCACCTCACCGACCAGTGGCAGCGCCAGATCGACCTCAACATCTCGGCCCTGATGACGACCATCGACGTGTTCCTCGACGACCTCGTCGCCGCCGGGACGGCGGGCGGCCCGGCCGACCTCGTCAACATCTCCTCGATCGCCGGGGAGAACCTCTTCGGCAACTTCGCGGTCTACAGCGGCACCAAGGCGTTCGTGACGCACCTGTCGAAGCACCTGCGCATGGAGCTCGGCCCGAAGCGCGTGCGGGTCAGCGCGATCGCCCCGGGCGTGGTCTCGACCGAGCTGCAGAGCCACGTCACCGACCCCGGCGCCCAGGAGTGGCTCGAGGGCGCCGCCCAGTCGATGGAGCTGCTCCAGCCCGAGGACGTCGCCGCCACCATCGGCTTCGTCGTCTCCCTGCCGCGCCACGTCAACCTCGAGCGGGTCGTCATCATGCCGACCGAGCAGACCGCCTGACCCCGGCCGCTCCGGGTCCGCGCCCACCCGGGCCGGACCTGGGGGGCGAAACCTGATGTTGTGGGGCGAAACTTCGCCCGACAACATCAGGTTTCGCCGGCTGACCGGGGAAACCTGCACGCCCCCGTCCCCAGGATTCCCGCCCCACCGCCCCCGCCGCGCTACAGTGGTCGCGGCTGCACGCCCGCCGACGCACGATCCCCCAGCCGTCGCGGTCCGCGGCCGCTCGGCCGCCTGCGTCGCCCGACGTTGCGGCCGCCCGGCGTCACCGCAGTGACGCCGTCGTCGCACCCGGATTCCCGGCGTGCGTCGTCGTACCGCGCCGGACCCGACGCGGTGCCGAGCCCGGCGCGGGTGCGTCGGTGGTCAGGAGGAGCAGTGGCTCGAGGCGGTCAGCGCCAAGCGGGTGGTCAGCGCAACGGCGCGCGCAAGCGTCGCGGGCGCGAGCTCGACAACGAGGGCCTGATCCCGGTCCTCGCCCGCGCCGTCCGCGAGGTCGAGATCGCCGTCCAGCGGGGCCGGGTCGACTCCCGAGCGCGGATGACCTTCCAGGTCATCGCGCTGCTGGTGCGTGAGGAGCGCGGTCGCACCAAGACCGACACCGAGCTCACCGAGGCCCAGCGCGCCGAGCAGATGAAGCGCCTCGACGGCATCGCCACGATCCTGGCCAAGACCGCCGCCCGCGAGGCCACCCTGCTCGCCCTCCTCGCCGAGGAGACCCAGCTCTCCGAGGGCGCGAAGGCGCTGCGCTCGGAGATGCTCAAGGCCGCCGGTCTCGAGCCGATCCTCGAGGTCCCCGAGGCCGAGACGGACGCCGAGGGCGGCGAGGTCGCCGTCGAGCGCCGCGTCGTCCCGCCGTCGGTCATCGCCCGACGCCTGGCCAACCCGTTCCTCGTGCCCGACTTCTCCGGCATCGTCCCGGGGTCGGGCCAGGCCAAGCGCCTGGCCGGCTGGGAGCTGCTGGGCCCGCTGTTCCGCTCCTTCGAGTACGTCGGCGGCGGCGCTCCGGCGTGCATGCCGCTGCCGGCCGCCGAGTCGCTCCACCTCACCGGGCGGCTCCCGGCGGGCCTCGAGCTCATGCCGCACCAGGCGCAGATGATCGGGGCGGCGGCGTCCGGCCACCGCACCTTCCTGCTCGCCGACGAGCCGGGTCTCGGCAAGACCGCGCAGGCCCTGCTGGCCGCCCAGGCCGCCGACGCCTACCCGCTGCTGGTCGTCGTCCCGAACGTCGTGAAGACCAACTGGGCGCGCGAGGCGCAGCGGTGGACGCCGCAGAAGCCGGTCACCGTCATCCACGGCGACGGCCAGTCGGTCGACGGCTTCGCCGACATCGTCGTCGTCAACTACGAGGTGCTCGACCGCCACGTGGGCTGGCTGGGCGAGTTCGGCTTCCGCGGCATGGTCGTCGACGAGGCCCACTTCATCAAGAACAAGACCTCCCAGCGCAGCCAGCACGTGCTCCAGCTCTCCGAGCGCATCCGGGCCCGCACGCCGCGGCCGCTGCTGATGGCGCTGACCGGCACCCCGCTCATCAACGACATCGAGGACTTCCGCGCCATCTGGCAGTTCCTCGGCTGGATCGACGAGATCCGGCCGCTGGGCCAGCTGATGGACAAGCTGGAGGCCACCAACCTCACCCCGGCCGAGCCGGCGTTCTACGGCGCGGCCCGCAACTGCGTCATCGAGATGGGCATCGTGCGCCGCCGCAAACTCGACGTCGCCGCCGACCTCCCCGCCCGCCGCATCGCCGACCTGCCGGTCGAGCTCGACGAGGGCATCGGCCGCTCGATCCGCGAGGCCGAGCGCGAGCTCGCCCGTCGCCTGGTCAACCGCTACTACACCGCCCTGGAGACCCGCACCTCCGGCGTCGTCACCGAGGGCATCGACCACGAGCTCGTGCGCCGGGTCGCCGGCTGGGAGCTCGCCGACGCAGCCGACCGCAAGGACGGCGAGAACGTCTTCACGATGGTGCGGCGCATCGGCCAGGCCAAGGCGGGCCTTGCGGCCGACTACGCAGCCCAGCTGGCTCGCAACGTCGGCAAGGTCGTCTTCTTCGCCAAGCACATCGACGTCATGGACGTCGCCGAGGAGACCTTCGAGCGACGCGGCCTGCGTTACGCCTCGATCCGCGGCGACCAGACGCCGAAGGCGCGGCAGAAGGCCATCGACGACTTCACCACCGACCCCGAGGTGCAGGTCATCGTCTGCTCGCTCATGGCGGCCGGCGTCGGCCTCAACCTGCAGGTGGCCTCCAACCTGGTGCTCGCCGAGCTGCCCTGGACCGACGCCGAGCAGACCCAGGCGATCGACCGCATCCACCGCATCGGCCAGGAGGAGCCGGTCACGGCCTGGCGCGTCATCGCCGCGCAGACGATCGACACCCGCATCGCCGAGCTGATCGACTCCAAGGCCGGTCTGGCCGCCCGGGCGCTCGACGGTTCGGATGAGGAGATCGCGGTCTCCGCGGACATCCAGCTCGAGGCCCTGGTCACCCTGCTCACCACTGCTCTCGAGGAGGAGGCCGCGGCCGGTCCGCGCCGCGTCACCCACCTGATCCACGGCTAAGCCGCGTCGGTGACGCCTACCGATCCACAGATCGGTAACAACCGACCCACACAACTGCTCAGAACTGCCTCAACCCGCCCCCTCCGCTGCCGATACGGATCAGCGGAGGTGGTCACGGATGACCCTGAACTTCCGCACAGGACTGTGCTCCCTCATCGCCCCCCTGCTCGCGATGATCCCCCTGATCCTCATGGCGCCTGCGCCCGCCCAGGCGGCACGTGGGGCGTCCCGTGGCGACTCCGAGCTGCGGGTCGCGACCTACAACATCCGCTCCGATCGCACCGTCGAGCAGTTCGCCGCGGGCGTCACCGCGCTCCAGCCGCGGGCCGACGTCATCGGCCTGCAGGAGATCGGCATGACCGCCAAGCACTGGTGGCTCGACGAGGACTCCGGCTGGGACTCCTACAACCCGGAGTACTACCAGCAGGAGCCGGTGATCTGGAACCCGGACGTCTTCAGCTTCGTCAGCGCCCGCGGCGCCCTGCTCGCGCGTCGCAACGGCATCGTGAAGAACCCCTGGCAGCGCACCGACTGCTGGGCCACCGTCGTCCGGCTGCGCCACCGGCCCACGGGGCGGCTGGTCACCTTCATCAACGTGCACCTGCAGTCCGCCGCGGTGCGCGGCGGCGAGCCGAACCCCGATCGGCTCGACCTGTTCAGCCTCTACAAGCGGCAGACCGCCAACCTGGTGCTGATCTACCTGGCCGAGAAACTGCTCAACCCGTTCGGCCAGGTCTACGTCATGGGCGACTTCAACGCCGGCTACAACCAGGACCTCCGCACCGGCCTCGGTGCGCTCCCGCTGCAGCGGCTCACCCCGCTCGGCCTGCGCTCGATGTGGGAGGACAGCGCCGCGGCCAAGCAGCGTCGCGGCACCATGAAGGACGCCGACGCGCTCATCGACCAGGTGTGGTCGCCGACCGCGCCGGAGCGGGTCCAGATCGCCGACGACATCACGATCTCCGACCACTACCCGGCCATCGCGACGTATGCGATCCGACCGATCGGATGAACTCCGCGGACGCGTCATCGCGCCTACCCTGGTGCGATGACGCGTCCCGGCCCGCGCCCCGCCCTCCGCCTGCTCCTCACCGGAGCGGCGCTCGTCGTCCCGCTGCTGGCGCCCGTCGGCGCTCTGAGCGCGGACGCCGTCCCGGCCGCGCCGTCGTCGTCCCGGGCGACGACGGTGGGTCCGAGCAGCCTGCGGTTGGGCACCTACAACATCCGCTCCGGGGTGTCGGTGGCCGACTTCAAGAAGGCCGTCGACGCCATGAAGCCGCGGGCCGACCTGATCGGGTTCCAGGAGCTGGGCCGCAACGAGAAGAACGCCTATCTGAAGGCCGACCACGACTGGGGCTACTACCGGCCGCCGGCCACGCAGCAGAACCCCGTGATCTGGCGCCGCGACCTCTTCGACGTCGTCTCCTCCCGCGGCTACCTGCTCACCCAAGCCCGTGACCTGGGCGGAGAGCTCGGCGCCGCCGACGAGACCGACAACTGGGCCACCGTCGTCCGGCTCCGTGAGCGGGCCAGCGGCCAGGTCTTCTCCTACATCAACGTGCACTTCGTGCACGGTGCGGTGCAGGCCGGCAAGCCGACGCCGGGTCGTCCGCGCACGTTCGCGCTCTACGTCGACCAGGTGAAGGCGGCGGCGGAGGTGGTGAAGGCCGAGCGGGCGGTCAGCCCGACGGTCTACATCGGCGGCGACTTCAACATCGGCTACAAGGCCGACGACAAGGTGCGCGACAAGCGCCTGCCCTACCGGCGGTTCACCGCGCTCGGCATGACCTCGATCTGGAAGGGCAGCCCCTACCTCGAGGCCAAGAAGGGCACCCACGCCGACGCGCTCATCGACCAGATCTGGACCACCGCGGCACCGGCCTCGGTGCACATCGAGCGCGACATCACCGAGTCCGACCACGTGCCGGCCGCCGCCACCTACGACCTGGCGCAGGCCGACGGCTACACGCAGGCGGCCGTCGGCACCATCGGCTTCAAGGACACCGCGGTGGCCGTGCAGGAGTGCAACAAGACCTGGCAGCACCCGACCTTCCGGTTCAAGGTCGACCTCGGCGACCCGGAGATCGGGTACGTGCGCGACGCCCGCATGGTGCCGGGCAGCGCGCCGGCGTCCGTGGTGCGGAAGTACGACTTCTCCGCTCTCTGGGACGACGACCCGAGCACCAACACCCTCACCGTCGAGATCAACCCCGACAAGATCGCCCAGGGCGACCGCACCTTCGACGTCCAGCTGATCGACCCGGTCAACGCCGACCTCATCACCGGGCGCGACGTCGTCCGCGCGACGATCCTCGACGACGACGCCGAGGGCAGCGGCTACCCGAAGTGCACCGCCCCGCCGAAGTGACGGCAGCGCGGCAACGGGCTCAGTCGACCAGCAGCACGACGGCGAGCACGACGGCCACGACCACGATCGAGCCGGTCATCAGCAGGCCGAGCCCGAAAGCCGGCAGCGGTTCGCGCAGTCGCATCGCGCGCTCGACCCGCGCCCACCGCAGGTAGGCCACCGCGGTCGTCGTCGCACCGAGCCCGACCAGCACCACGATCAGCACGTCGCGCACCGCGCTCGAGCCGGGCAGGCCGAGGGAGTGCAGTGCCACGGCGCCGGCGATGATCGCCAGGGAGGTGCGGATCCAGGCCAGGAACGTGCGCTCGTTCGCGAGGCTGAACCGCGGGTCGGGTTCGTCGCCGTGGTCGTAGACCCAGTGCGGACGCCGTTCGGTCACGGCCGGTTCCTTCCTCCGTCGGCCCGCGCCGCTAGGACGCCGGCGCGGTGTCGTCGTCGATGTGGGCGCTGCCGACACCCTGCCACCAGTACACGGCGCGGGTGATCTCGGGGGTCGCGTCGATCAGCGCCTCGAGCGTCGTCGGGCTGCGCAGGCCGAGGGTGGTGAGGGCGTGGGAGCGGATGTCGGGGGCCGAGGTCGTGCGGGCGATGTCGGCGACGGCGGCGCCGTGGGCGTCGTCCAGCGCCGCGGGGCAGCCGCGCAGGGCGGCGAGCGCCCCCACGCGCACATGCGGTCGGGTCTCGGCGATGGCCCGGGCCGCGACGTCGCGCCGGCCGGGGGAGCCGAGGGTGAGCAGGGCGTCCCAGGCGCGGGTGGCCACGAGGTCGTTGTCGTCAGCGGTGAGCTCGAGCAGGCGATCGGCGACGACCGCGTGGTAGGGGCTGGCCGCGATGAGCCGGCCGGCGGCGGCCCGGCGCGGTTCGTGCACGTGGGAGAGCAGTTCGTGGATGAGGTGCTCGAGCATCCGGTCGGAGTCGCTGCCGACCCGGCTGGTGGCGTCCTGGGTCTGGGTCGCGATCGAGCGGGCCAGCGACCGCCCGACCTCGGTGGGCATCAGCTCGGCGTACTGACGGGCCTGCTCGACCCTGCTGCGCAGCAGCGGGTCGCGCACCTCGGCGACGAGCGCGTCGTAGGCGTGCGGCGGCAGCTGGGCCACGAGGTCGAGGGCGTTGACGAGGAGGGCGGGGTTCGGGGCGCCGAGGATGCGCCGGCGTCCGTGGGCCTCCAGCTGGACGACGGTGGTGGGGTCGAAGTGCGAGCGGGCGAGCTTCGCGGCCGCCACCGACAGCGCGCCGTCGCGCACCGGACGCACCTCGACGCCGAGGAGTCGTAGGACCAGCTGGCTGGCGGCCTCGGCGTCGATCTCCTGCAGGAGGCTCAGCATGGGGGCGGCGACCTGCACGTCGGGGTGCAGCAGCCATTCGCCGAGCGCGCGCACCATGTGGCCCTGGCCCTGGGGGTGCTGCACCAGCACGACGCACGCCTCGTAGCGGCGCAGCTGATCGGCGCCCGACGTGCGGGCGAGCTCCCCGATGAGGCGCGAGCACAGCACGCGCCACCCGGTGCGGGGGAGGAAGACGTACTCGAAGCGGGAGAGCTCGACCGCCAGCCGCAGCCAGTCGCCGCCGTTCATGCGCGGCCGGGCGGAGGTGGCGAGTTCGAGGAGGTTCTCCAGTTCGGCGGCGCCGCGGGCGGCGTCGTCGGTGTAGACGCCTGCGTCGGGGCGGGCCGAGCGGCCCCCGCCGGCCCGCTGGACGGCGCGGGCGGTGGCCAGCAGCGAGCCGGAGGGCAGGCCGAGGATCGACTCGTAGGCCAGGACGACGCGTCCGGGCACCGGCTGGGTGCCCGACTCCCAGCGGCTGACGCGGCTCAGATCGGCCGCGATGCCCCGTTCGTTCAGGCCGGCCACGAAGGTCGTACGACCTGCGGCCGCCTGGTCGGGGTGGTGCAGACGGGTGGTGGCGAGCAGCCAGGAGACCCGGGCGGAGGGGTCGTAGTGCGGTGCGGTGAACGGCGTCCGGTCGTGGGGGAGCTGCTGGGGGCGACCGCGGCGACGCGCTGCGACGACCGGTCCCGTCGTCCCAGGAGTCGCAGGAGTCCCATCCCTCGACTGTGACCCAGCTCTCGCCACGGGATCCGCACTCTCCTCTCCGGTCGGGCGATCGTCGCTGCGCCGATCGTTCCGCCTCCGGGCCGGTCCTGCGCAACGACGCTCCGGGTCCCAGGTTATGTGCAACTTAAGACTGCTCTCACATAATTCTTTCCTGTGGCTCCTTTACTTCCCTAGGGTCCTGCTTGCCTCAGAGGTGCCGTCATGAGCGTCTCGGGCAACGGCTCCCCTTGGGGGGACCGGGTTGTCGCCGCGATTCCGCGGCGAATTCACTCCGGAAGGGAATTTCTTCATGAACAGCAGCGGCATCAAGCGAGGGCTGGCGTCGTCGGCCATCGCTGCCCTGGCGGTGGCGGGTCTTCCGCTCCTCGCCTCCTCGGCCAACGCGGTCGCCCTGAGCAACGGCATCGCCGCCGGCCAGGTCAAGCTCGTCGGCCCGATCGCCAACGGTTCCACCATCTCGGCCAAGGCCGACGGCACCGACTCCACGGTCCGCCTCACGGCCGTCGCCGCGAGCGACGTCACCGCCGTGTCGTTCCAGTACAGCCTCGACGGCACCAACTGGACCACCATCGGCACCGCGACCGCCGACGACGGCGCCTTCGCGTACGAGTGGAACCCCGCCGCCGTCGCCGGCGGCACCGTCCAGCTCCGCGCCGTGGCCGGCTCGGTCAACTCGACCGCCGTCACCGGCGTCGTGGTCAACAACACCGCGAACACCGCGAACCTCACCGCCGGCTCCGCCGCCGGTGTGTTCCAGTCGCCCGACTACGCGGCCGACGGCACGGCCAACGACCCGCAGAACGTCATCGTCGCGGGCACCACCTCGGCTGCCGGCACCGTCAACCTCAAGTGGTACAACGGCACCACCTTCGTGGGCACCGACACCGCCACCGCGGCCGTGACCGCGCCGGCCACCACCGGCACCTTCGCCGGCGTCGTCAACATCAACGGCTACAGCTACGGCACGACCGACCAGCTCTTGCTGCAGGCCGACCTGGGTGCGAACACGGGCGCCGACACCGAGGGCTACACGCTCTACAAGCAGGTCATCACCACGGTCACCGCCGCGGCTGACAAGACCAACCTGCCCTCGGGTCAGAGCGCCAACATCACCGTCACGGTCAAGGACCAGAACGGCAACCCGATCGCCGGCGCCCGCGTGGGCAACTCGCTCAACGGCGGCACCGCCCTGACGAACGCCAAGGGCCAGGCCACCTTCACCCTGCCCGCCGGCTCCTCGGCCTCCTACTTCGCCGACGCCACCGACGTGGCCGGCTACCAGGCGGCCCTGGGCGACAAGCAGTCCGACACGATCGCGATCGCCACCTACTCGCCGAGCTCGTCGTCCATCCCGGGCACCTCGACCGACGGTGCGGCCTTCGACCTCGACGAGTACACCGCTGGTGACATCTCCGTCCAGGTCAAGGACCAGAACGGCAACAACCTCGCCGCGGCCGGTCGCACCGTCTCCTACTACTGGGTCGAGACCCCGTTCGACGGCTCGCCCGCCACCCAGCGGTTCCCCGCCGGTACCGCGGTCACCACCGTGCTCACCGACGGCACCGGCAAGGCCGTCATCGACTTCCCGTCGGGCCAGACCGATGTCAACGGCACCTACGAGCTCTACGCCTCGCTGAGCGCCGACGGCCTCGGTAACGGCGCGGTCGCCTCGTCGAAGGTCCTGACGGTCAAGGCCGGCCAGGCGGCGCTGAAGTTCGCTCCGGCGGACCGGGTCCAGGGCGCGGTCGGCAGCACCGTCTCCGTCACCGGCACCCTCGCCCTCACCGACGGCACCGCTCTGCCGGGTCGCACCGTCACCACCGGCTACAACAACGGTGGCGGCAACTCGAACATCGTCCAGGCCGACGGCACCACCGGGAACTCGCGGTCGTACACCACCGGCACCGACGGCTCCTTCAAGGTCGAGATCAAGGACGGCGCCACGCCGACCACCGCCGAGTCCGGCACGCTCGCCGCCGACTCGACGGTCATCGCCGGTTCGCCCGACGCGGTCGAGACCGTCGACTTCACCCCGGGTCTCACGCCCGCGGCGATCACGATCTCCAACCCGGCGTCGACCACCACCGCGGGTCTCACCAAGACCTACGGCGTGACCCTGTCCTACGACAGCGACCTCACCACCGCCGGCGTGCAGAATGCGCCTCTGGCCAACACCGACGTCACCCTGACGCTCGACCACGGCTTCTTCACCCCGAACACGCTGACCCCGGCCGCCACCCCGGCCGCCGGCGACGACGCGTACAACCTGAAGAACCTCGGCAGCTCGATCACCGTCAAGACCGACGGCAGCGGTCAGGCCACCGTCACCACGACGATCGCCAAGGACGCCGGCTTCGACGACGACGGCCTCGTGGACGCCAAGATCACGGCCACCGCCGGCTCGGTCTCGGCCAGCGACACCGACACCTGGACCTCCGCCAGCCCGCTCAACGGCGGCACCGCGGCGATCGACCTGGCCCCGGCGGCCTTCCAGCAGTCGACCGTCCTGCCCGACGCTCGTACGGGTCAGAACGTCGCCTTCGACGTCTTCGTCACCGACCAGTACGGCAACAAGGTCCCCGGCGCGTCCGTCACGGTCACCGGTTCCGGGTCGCTCGCTGGCTTCAGCACTCCGGTCAACACGAACGTGACGGTCGACGATGATGTTGTCGTGAACTCCAACCAGCTGGGTTCTGGCACCCTCGCGGTCTCGTGGAACACCAAGACCACGAAGTACGACGCCACCGGCGCCATCGTGATCTCGAACCCGCCGGCCGGTGAGACCCTCACCGACTCGCAGGCAGTCAGCTTCTACGCCTACGACATCAACACCGCGACCCTGTCGCTCGTCGACAGCGCCAGCGGTACCGCCCCGAAGGGCCAGGCCGTCACGGTCACTGCCAAGGTCGTCGACTCCAAGGGCCAGCCGATCCAGGGCGTTGGGGTCTCGTTCCTCCGCCAGGGTCCGGGCAACGTCACCGACGGTGACCCGAACCTGTCCGTGAGCACCAACGCCAAGGGTGAGGCGTACTACAGCTTCATCGGCACCTCGGCGGGTACGGCCAACGTCAGCGCGGTCTTCGCCGACAACACGGGTCGCAAGACGCTGACCGACTCGATCGTGATCACCGGCGCCTCGGCTCCGACCGCGATCAAGGTCACCCTGACCGGCGACGACAACGGCGGACGTGACGACAAGCTCACCGTCACCACCACCGCCAAGGCCGCTGGCGCCGACATCACCATCTACAAGGTGAAGAAGAACGGCAAGCGGGGCGGCGTCGTCGCCACCGCCACGGTGAACAACTCGGGCACCACCAAGGTGACCGTGCCGGACACCAACGGCAAGAAGTCGACCAAGTACGTCGCCGTGGTCTCCGCGACCAGCGACACCAAGGCCGGCACCTCCAACAAGAAGACCGTCAAGTGACGTTCTGATCCACGGGGTCTCCCCGGAGCGTCCGCGTGATGCTCCGGGGAACCTCCCGGGGAGCGCCGCTGAGGCGTGACCCACCTCCGCACCGACGTGTGCCGGAGACACAGGCGCGGTCCGGGCCATTCTCTGTTGCCGCTGCTTGAGAATGGTCCGGACCGCTTGCGTCCACCCTAGGGCCTGCGTCACCGGCCGTGCTGCTGGGGCCTTCTCGACTCGTCGAGGAGGCCCCAGCACTCATTTCGCGCCCGCTCCGCCGGTCGTGCTTGACTGCGGGCGTGACGACGCGATCGATCCCCACCCTGTTCGCGGCCGCCCTGCTGGCGCCGACCCTCCTGCTCGCCGGCTGCTCCGGTGACGATGAGCCGCAGCAGTCCGTCGCCCCCGCACCTGGGCCGGGCAAGGCGGTCGCCACCGACGCCGACGGCAACACCACCTACCCGTGTGAGGTGAAGGGCACGATCAGCGGCGACGCCAAGGCCAAGGTGAAGGACAGCGGCGTGGTCGTCATCCAGGCCGGCGACAGCGGCATCAAGGCGATCTACACGCTCTCGGTCGACGCCGGGCTCCTCAACATCTACGTCGGCGACGGCGAGGCCAAGCCCAGTTCGCTGCTGTGGCAGGCCGACGGCAAGCAGTCGGTGAGCGCCGACGACCCGAACGGTCTGAGCGCCAACGTCGACGGCACCGCCGCCAGCCTCAGCGGCACCACCGTCTCCGGCCCGGCCGGCAAGGTCACCTTCGACCTCGCGTTCTCCTGCGGTGGTTGAGCTCCCCGAGTTCGACCGCCATACCGCGCTCGAGGCTCTCGGCGAGGGCCGCTACCTCGCCGTGCTCGACGGCGGCTGGCACGTCGGGGGCGGCCTGAACGGCGGCTATCAGCTGGCCCTCGCGGGCGCAGCGATGAGCGCCGAGCTCGCGGCGTCCGGCAAGCCCGATCCGTTGGCGGTCAGTGCGAGCTATCTCGCGGCCGCCGTCGACGGCCCGGGCGAGCTCGTCGTCCGCGTGGTCCGCGACGGCGGCCGCACCGCCGTCGTCACCTGCGACCTCGTGCAGGACGGCGTCACCCGGCTCACCGCGCTCGCCACCTACGGCGACCTCGCCCGCGACGCCGACGACGTGCGCACCACCGCCGAGCCGCTGGTGCTGCCGCCCCGCGAGGAGTGCATCGGCAGCGAGTTCGCGCCTGCGGAGTTCCGGGCGAGCGTGCCGCTCATCGACCGCTTCGAGATGCTCTACCCCGCCGAGTTCGCCGGCTGCTTCGTCGGGGCGCCCTCGCGGCAGGGCGCGCTCGCGGCGTGGTTCCGGCTCAAGGAGGGCCGCGAGCCCGACCCGATCTCCCTGCTCCTCGCCGTCGACGCTCTGCCCCCGGTCACCTTCGACCTCGGCATCCCCGGCTGGGCGCCCACGGTGCAGCTGACCGCCCACGTGCGGGCCCGTCCCGCGTCCGGCTGGCTGCGCCTGGTGCACCGCACCCGCAACATCGCCGGCGGCATGTTCGAGGAGGACTGCGAGGTCTGGGACGAGCGCGACCGCCTCGTCGCCCAGGGCCGCCAGCTCGCCCTCCTGCCCCGCTAGCCGTTCGGGTCGCCTCGGTCGCCCCCGGTCGTTGAGGTGCGAACGAAGTGAGCCTCGAAACGACCGCACCCGCAAGCGCACCGGTACCGCACGGCGTCCACCTCGCCGGATCTCGCGGCTCCTCGCTCGCGCTCGTCGCACCTCGACCACCCACTACCCCTAATCCGGTGGTCGAGGTGCGAACGAAGTGAGCCGCGAGACCCCCGCACCCGCCCGCCTACCGGTACCGCACGGCGTCCACCTCGCCGGATCTCGCGGCTCCTCGCTGGCGCTCGCACCTCGACCACCGACTACCCCTCGCTACCCTCGCCCCATGGACGCCGCACCCCGCCTCGTCGTCGGCGCCGCGATCGTGCGCGCGGGTCGTGTGCTCGCCGCGCGGCGCACGTCGCCGTCCCGGCATGCGGGTCGGTGGGAGTTCCCCGGTGGCAAGGTCGAGCCGGGGGAGACCCCGGCCGCGGCCCTGGAGCGGGAGCTCGCCGAGGAGCTCGGCGTCGAGGCCGAGGTCACCGGCTGGCTGGCGTCCACGGCGACGATCGCCGACGACCTGGTGCTCCGCGTCGCCACGGTGCGGCTGGTGGACGGCGAGCCGGTTCCCACCGAGCACGATGCCGTGACCTGGCTCGGGGGCGACGACCTCGACGACGTCGACTGGATCGACGCCGACCGGGTGTTCCTGCCCGAGATCGCCCACCTCCTGGCCACGCTCGGCGCGACCCTGCGTCGCGCCGTCCTCTTCGACGAGGACGACGCCCGCGCCGTGCTCGCGCGCCTGCGGAACGACGGCTATGACGCCGTCCTCGAACGGGAACGGCTCGCAGGGGAGGACGACGAGGAGGACCATCCCTGGGCGGTGATCACCGACGCCCCCGCGGTGGCCGTCGAGCTGCTGGTCGACGCCTACGACGGCTGGCTCGACGAGGACTCCCCGCAGACGCGGCCCCCGGCCCCAGCCGCCCCGCTGCCCCTGCCCGCGGCACCGAAGCGCATCAAGCGCCCCGACGCGGGCCGACCGCCGGGGCCTGTCGGCGGCGCCGACTAGGCTGGCGCCATGCCCGCCGCTCCCTACCGCCTGCTGCTGGTCCACGCCCACCCCGACGACGAGTCGATCGGTCAGGGCGCCACCATGGCGAAGTACGTCGCCGAAGGGCGCCACGTCACCCTCGTCACCTGCACCGCCGGCGAGCAGGGCGAGATCCTGGTCCCCGAGCTGGCCCACCTCGCGGCCGACCAGGAAGACCGGCTCGGCGAGCACCGCCGCGGCGAGATCGCCGACGCGATGGCCGCCCTCGGGGTCACCGACCACCGGTGGCTCGGCGGTTTCGGCCGCTACCGCGACTCCGGCATGAAGTGGCACGAGAGCGGCCACGCCATCCCCGCCGACGACATCCACGACAACGCCTTCTGGCGCGCCGACCTCACCGAGGCCGCCGACCACCTCGTCGAGGTCATCCGGGAGGTGCGGCCCCAGGTGCTGGTCACCTACGACCCGTTCGGCGGCTACGGACACCCCGACCACATCCAGGCCCACCGGGTCGCGATGTACGCCGCCCAGCTGGCCGGCGTCCCCTCGCACCGACGCGACTTGGGTGAGCCGTGGGTGATCGCCAAGATCTACTGGGGCGCCATGTCGGAGAGCCGCATGCGCGCCGGCCTGCGGGCGCTGCGGGACGCCGGCGACACCACCTCCTTCGAGGGCATGGACCCCGACGGCTGGCTGCCGCCCTTCGTCACGGCCGACGAGAACCTCGCCGCCGCCGTCGACGCCACCGCCTACATCGAGGCCAAGATGAAGGCGCTGGCCTCCTACCCGACCCAGATCACCACCGACGGCCCGTTCTTCGCCCTGTCGAACAACGTCGGCAGCGAGGCGCTCGGTGTGGAGTACTACCGCATCGTGTCCGGCACGCAGGGCGAGCTCGGCCCCGACGGCCTCGAGACCGACCTCTTCGCGGGCGTGCCCGCCGATCCCGCCTGACGATGCGTGCCCGCCCACTCCTCGCGCGCCTGGCGATCGCGCTGGCGGTGCTGCTCCTCGGCGCCGCCACGGGCCTGGCCGGCGTCGTCCTGCACCTCTATCTGTGGGGCCTCGTGCTCACCGTCGCCGCGACCGCGCTGACCGCGTATGCGCTGCCCGGCGGGCCGACGACCCGCGTGCCCTTCGGAGTGGGCTTCGCCGCGATCGTCGTCCTCGGCACGACCGCCCGCCCCGAGGGCGACTACCTGGTGGCGACGACGCTGAACGGCTATCTGCTGCTCACCCTGGCGGTCGCGGTGTTCGTGGGCGGGTTCCTCACCTCGCTGCCGGCGCGCCGTCCCCCTGTCATCATCCCGCCCACCGCCACCCCGGAGGCCACGTCGTGAAGCGCTCCACCTCGGAGGAGACCGTCGAGAAGCCGCGCCGCGAACGCGCGGGCGGTGCCGCCGTCGTCGTGATCGTCCTCGTGCTCGCGCTGCTCGGCGGCGGTGCCTACGCGGCCGCCTACGCCTACGCCGGCGACGGGCTGCCCCGCGACACCCGCATCGCCGATGTCGACCTCGGCGGGCTCGAGCGCGACGCCGCCGTCGACGCGCTGCGCACCGGGCTCGCCGACCGGCTCGCCCGCCCGATCGCGGTGCGCGCCGACGGACGCACCACCGAGCTCACCGCCGCCGACCTCGGCCTCGGTGTCGACCTCGAGGCGAGCGTGGAGGCCGCCGTGCGTGCCCGCAGCTGGCGGCCGCAGGACCTCTGGGACCACTACACCGCGCCCGTGCATCCCGACCCCGTGTTCACCGTCGACGACGCCACCTACCGCGCCGCCATCGCCGACCTCACCGCCGATCGCTCGCAGCAACCGGTCGACGCCACTCTCACCTTCACCCGCCGCGGCGTCGAGACCACGCCCGCACAGCAGGGCCGCGCCGTCGACCCCGACGCCGCCCTCCCGCTGCTCCAGGAGGTGCTGCTCACCAACGACCCCGGACCCGTCGAGCTCGAGGTCGGCACGGTCTCGCCCGACATCGACGACGCCGACGTGCAGGCGGCGCTGACGGAGTTCGCCAACCCGGCCATGTCGTCCTCGGTGGTGCTCCGCTTCGGTCGCACGCCCGTGCGCCTCCAGCCCTCGCAGTTCGCGCCGGCCCTGGCGATGAAGGCCGAGGGCGGACGCCTCGTCCCCGACGTCGACGCCGCCCGCATCGCCCGCCTCGTCGCCGACGCCACCGGTGGCGACGGCGCGCCGGTCGACGCCACCGTCGCCCTGGTCGGCGGACGGCCCAGCGTCGTCCCCGCCAAGCCCGGCGTCGACTACGACCCCGACGACGTCGCGGCCACCTTCACCGGGCTGCTGACCAAGCCCGAGGGCGAGCGGGAGGCGCAGGTGAGCGCCACGGCGTCCGAGCCCGAGGTCACCACGGCCGAGGCCCGCAGTTGGCGGATCAAGGAGAAGGTCTCCACCTTCACGACCTACTTCCCCTACGCCGAGTACCGCAACACCAACATCGGGCGCGCCGCTCAGATCATCGACGGCACCGTGCTGAAGCCCGGCGAGACCTTCTCACTCAACGACACCGTCGGCGAGCGCACGCGGGAGAACGGCTTCACCGACGGCTTCATCATCAGCAACGGCATCTTCAAGGAGGACCTCGGCGGAGGCGTCTCCCAGATGGCCACCACGCTGTTCAACGCGATGTTCTTCGCCGGTCTGGAGGACGTCGAGCACAAGCCCCACTCGCTCTACATCGACCGGTACCCGGTGGGCCGCGAGGCCACCGTCGCCTGGGGTTCGGTCGACCTGCGCTTCCGCAACGACACCCCGTACGGCATCCTCATCGACACCGCCTTCAGCCCCAGCACGCCGTCGAGCCAGGGCGCGGTGACGGTGACGATGTACTCCACGAAGATCTGGGACATCACCACCAGCACCAGCGCCCGCTACGACATCACCAAGCCGAAGACCCGCACGCTCAGCACCGCGGACTGCTACCCGAACACCGGCTACGACGGCTTCTCCGTCGACGTCTACCGCTACTTCCGCAAGACCGGCTCACGCACGCTGGAGCGCACGGAGAAGTTCCACACCGTCTACATCCCCTCCGACACCGTCATCTGCAAGCCGCCCGGTCGTTGAGGTGCGAGCGGAGCGAGCCTCGAAACGCCCGCACCCGCAGGCCCTCCGGTACCGGACGGCGCGCACCTCACCGGGTGTTCTGCGGCCCTCGCCCAGGGGCTCGGGCACCTCAACCACCGGCCGGGTGTTCTGCGGCCCTCGCCCAGGGGCTCGGGCACCTCAACCCCCGGAGGCCTCAGGTCCCGACGACGATCTCGATCGGGCCGGTGTGCTCGGCCGTGCCGTCGCTGGAGGTGATGCGCAGGAGCAGGCGGTAGGTGTCGGCCTCGAGCGGGGTCCAGGGGTGCTCCCACTCGACGAGGTCGCCGGGCACGTTCTCGCCCGTGATCGAGGCCTCGTCCCAGTGCAGGCCGCCGTCGAGGCTGATCTCCACGTAGCGCACCGTGCCGGTCGTCGCCCTCACGCGACCCCGCAGCACCGAGAGCCGGCCCGCACAGTGCTCGCCGGGCGCACTCTCCAGGGTGCTGGGCGCGGCGACGGCGGGGCGGATCTCATCGATCATGGCCTAACCATAGCGATTCGATCGTCTTAGTCGAATCAGGTCCCGACCGGTGGCGCGAGGTAGGTGTAGCGGTGGTGGTCGACGAAGCCGAGGCCGTCGTAGAGGCGCAGGGCGCGCTCGTTGTCGGCGAGCACCTGCAGGTACGCCGTGCGCGCGCCGCGTTCGGCGGCGACCTCGAGCAGGGTGGCGAGGACGGCGAGCGCGAGACCGCGTCCGCGATGGGCTGCTGCGACCTCCATGCCGCGGACGCCGGCCCAGTCGCCGTCGACGGCGAGGAGCCCCGAGGCCAGGTGACCCTCCGGACCGGGGATCCAGGCGCGCACGAGACCGCCGTCCTCGCCGTCATTTGCGCCCTCGATTCCGACCTCGGCCTCGGCGGCGAGGGTGCGGGGGAGGGCCCGCCGCGCCCGGGCGACCGGGGCCAGCCGGAAGAGCGTGTCGGCATCGGTGCTCTCCGGCACCCAGCCGCTCTCGCCCAGCAGGGCGGCCTCGGGGGAGCCGGTCAGGACCGCCGCGATCGGACGCCGTCCGCGCGCGGCGTACCAGGCGACGACGGAGCCGATCGCCTCCTCCGCGCTGAGCGGATCCCCGGCCGGGCCGAAGGCGAGCACCGAGTTGGCGCGCCGCGCGGTCTCGTGCGGGTGGTGGCGCAGGGTCCAGGAGCCGAGCGGCTCGGTCTCCAGGCCCGGGAAGAGGGCGAACGCCGCACGCTGGGCGTCGACCGGCGTCACCCGCAGGTGCACCGCCGCCCGCGGAGGCACGGGCTTGCCGGAGACCAGGTCGGCCAGGGCGATGGTCACCGGCGGGCCGGTCTCGGGCTGCACCACACAGCGTCCCTCGCCCCAGGCCAGGCAGGTGCCGAGCAGGTCGGTGAAGGCGGGTCCGCCGGTCGGCCCGGTCTGCCCGCGCAGGAGGCGCCGCACGACCACGCGCTGCCCGACGACGTGAGGACCAAGCAGGTGCTTGCCCACTCCGTGGGGTTCCTGCGCGTCGTCCACACGCGGATACTAGGCTGCACCCGAGCATCCGATCGCGCGCTCCCCGCGCACCCCTCAGGAGGACACCGGTGACCTACGTCATCTCCCAGCCTTGCGTCGATGTGAAGGACCGTGCCTGCGTCGACGAGTGCCCCGTCGACTGCATCTACGAGGGCAAGCGGATGCTCTACATCCACCCCGACGAGTGCGTCGACTGCGGCGCCTGCGAGCCGGTCTGCCCGGTCGAGGCGATCTTCTACGAGGACGACCTGCCGGCGGAGTCCAAGGAGTACTACGACGCCAACGTCCACTTCTTCGACGACCTCGGCTCGCCGGGCGGCGCCGCGAAGATGGGCGAGATCGACCACGACCACGCCTTCGTAGCCGGCCTCCCGCCGCAGAACCAGGACCACTGAGTCCGGATGACCTCGGTGGCGTCGCCCCTCACGGGGCCCGTCTCGGGACGCCTTCCGGACTTCCCGTGGGACCGGCTCACCTCCTACGCGGCCACGGCCCGTTCCCACACTGACGGCATCGTCGACCTCTCGGTCGGCACCCCCGTCGACCCCACCCCGGAGGTCGCGCAGGCCGCGTTGCGCGCGGCCGCCGACAATCCGGGGTACCCGACGACGATCGGCCTGCCGGAGACCCGGCAGGCTGTCGTCGACTGGCTCGGCCGCCGCCACGGCGTGAGCGGTGTCGGGCTGGAGCACGTGCTGCCGGTGGTGGGCTCCAAGGAGTTCATCGCCTCGCTGCCGCTGCACCTCGGCCTCGGCTCGGGCGACCTCATCGGCTTCCCGGCGCTCGCCTACCCGACCTACGAGGTCGGCGCCGCACTGGTCGGTGCCGAGGCGATCGCCACCGACGACCTCGCCGCCTTCGAGGGGCGCACGCCGTCCCTGCTGTGGATCAACTCCCCGGCCAACCCCAGCGGCCGTGTGCTCCCCGTCGAGCACCTGCGCACGGTCGTCGAGTGGTGCCGCGAGCGCGGCGTCCTGCTGGTCTCCGACGAGTGCTACCTCGAATGCGCCTGGGAGGCCGAGCCCGTCTCGGTGCTGCACCCCGACGTGTGCGGC
This sequence comes from Nocardioides fonticola, assembly GCF_039536805.1. Taxonomy (NCBI): domain Bacteria; kingdom Bacillati; phylum Actinomycetota; class Actinomycetes; order Propionibacteriales; family Nocardioidaceae; genus Nocardioides; species Nocardioides fonticola. The sequence goes on from NZ_BAAAZH010000037.1 coordinate 25,005, forward strand.
GGCTCCTTCGAGGGCCTGCTCGCGGTGCACTCGCTCTCCAAGCGCTCGAACCTCGCCGGCTACCGCTGCGCCTTCGCGGTCGGCGACCAGGCCGTCATCGCCGAACTGCTGGCGGTGCGCAAGAACCTCGGCCTCCAGATGCCCGGCCCCCAGCAGGTCGCGATGAAGGCGGCGCTCGACGACGACGCGCACGCCTTGGAGCAGCACGCCCGCTACGCCGCCCGACGCGCCCTCCTGCGTACCGCCCTGGAGGGTGCCGGCTTCCGGGTCGACCACTCCGAGGCCTCCCTCTACCTGTGGGCCACGCGCGGCGAGGACTGCTGGCGCACCGTCGCCGACCTCGCCGAGCAGGGCATCCTCGTGGCGCCGGGCGCGTTCTACGGAGCGGCCGGTGCCCAGCACGTGCGGGTCGCGTTCACCGCCACCGACGAAAGGGTGGAGGCTGCGGTGCGGCGCCTCGGCGCACACTGACCCTCATGCGCCGCGCGATCACACTCGGGACGATCGCGGTCGCCCTGGCGGTGTTCCTGCTCTCGCCGCGGTTCGGCCGGGCGGTCACCGTGCACAACTACCGCCCCGACCTCCCGCCCGACTCCCTCGTCAGCTGCTGGCCGCTGCCCGACGGACTGCGGCTCCCGTTCGCCTACCAGGTGCGGCGCGACCGGCTCGTCGGTCCGCCGGGCGCCGAGCGACGCGAGCTGCTCGTGCAGTTCGACCAGATCGACCCGGTGACGGCCCACCGCCGGCTCGCGGACGCCGTCCGCGCGGCGCGGGCGCCGGTGCGCTTCGTCGTCCGGCCGCTGCCGCTGCCGCCCGACCAGGCCGAGCGGTACGTCGTCCGCGGCACCGTGCTGCTCGACCTCCCGCCCTCGCGGCCGGCGGAGACTCCCGCCTGCGCCTCGCCGTACACGACCAAGGACTTCCCCCCGGGTCTGGAGACCGCCCCGTGAGGCGCGCGTTCTGGTGGCTCGTGGCCGCCCATGTGCTGCTCGTGCTGGCGGTCCTGCCGCTCCTGCTCGGCACCCACCTGGACGGCGGCGTGCTGATCGGCGACGAGACCTCCTACGTCGACGCCGGTCGGGCGCTGTCGAACGCCGTGCGCGACGCGGCCCGCCTGGGGCCCTTCGACACCCGCGAACTCCAGCTGAGCGTGGTGTCGTCGGGCTGGTTCATGCCCGGGATGGGCGTGGTGCTGACGCCGCTGTTCGTCGTCGACCCCGACGCGTCGGTGGCGAGCGTGCGGCTCTACCTCGCCGTCGTCACGACCGTGCTCCTCGTCGTCGCCGCCCTGCGGGTGCGCACCCTGCTCGGCGATCCCTACGCCCTCGCCCTGCTGGTCTTCCCCGGGCTCGTGCCGATGTGGGCCGTCTTCTCCACCGGCGCCTGGGGCGACCTCGCCGCGGGGCTGGTGCTCGCCGTCCTCGTGGCGGAGGTGGCCGCGGCGCTGCGCCGGGTCATCGACGGCGAGGCGTTGGCGCTGCGCGACGGCGTCCGGATCGGGCTGGTGGCCGTGGCGATGCTCTACCTGCGCTCGAGCACCTCGATCCTCGCGGGTGCCCTGTTCGTGCTGCTGGGCCTCGGCGTCCTCGTCGCGCTGCGCGGTGCCGCACGCGGACGCAGCGTCGCCGCGGTGGTCGTCGGCGGCGTGTGCTTCCTGGCCGTGCTCGCACCCTGGTCGATCGCCGCCTCGCAGACCCTCGGCGCCCGGGTGATGACGACGACCTCGGTGCCGACGGTGCTCGCGAACACCTTCGGCGACCGCTCGCAGATCTGCTTCGGTCCGTGCGACCCGGGCTCCACGATCTGGTTCACGCCGCTGCGCTACTCCCGCGAGGTCGCCCGCGCGACCGGGCTGTCGGAGGTCGAGGTGCAGCGTCAGATGTCCAGCTACGCGCGCCGCGACGTGACCCTGGGCTCCTACCTGCCCGACGTCGCCCGGAACTTCCGGCACTACGCCATCGGGCCCTCGGCGTTCTCGGAGTTCATGCGCGACCCGGGCACCCGACTCGACCCGCTGCGGTGGGCGGTCGTCGCCGGCACCGCGCTGCTCTACTACCCGATGCTGCTGGTCGGGATCGCCGTCCTGGTCGTGGTGCGTCGCAGGCCGATCGGCGAGCAGGTGCTGCCCGTCGTCCTCAAGGTGGCGTTGGCCTGCCTGTTGGTGCAGCCGTTCGTGCACCAGGCAGGCTCGCGCTACTGGCCGACCGCGGCGCCGCTGGTCTCGCTCGGGCTGGTGATGTTCGTGCTTCAGGCGAAGACGTCGACGTGGACGTGGTCGCGGTGCTCGAGCACCGCCCGATCGCCCGAGCCGGACGGCGCGGAGTAGTCGCGCCAGCCGGCGGCCGAGCGGCGCGCCGTCCAGATGCGGTCGTCGAAGATGACCGTGGCGATGTCGAGGCGCTCGGCCTGGGCGACGAGGTACTGGGCCATCGCCCAGCCGCGGGTGCGGTTGGCCGGCGTGATGGGGCGGAAGAACACGTCGACCGCGCGCCCGTCGTAGTGGGCCGAGCCCGGCATGTGGCCGCTCGTCACCCCGCCCGGCGCGAAGCCGCCGAGCGACTGCTCGCCGAAGACCCGCGTGAGGTCGCGGCGGACGGCGGCCGCCCGCGCGGTCAGCCCGGCTGCGTCGAGATCGGGGGAGGCGGCGTCCGGATCGTCCTTCACGGTGCAGCTGAACGCGGCCCGCGAGTTGCCGGTCAGCGCGGAGGCCAGCACGCGCGCGTCGCGCTCGTGGTCGGCGTAGGCCTCGGGGAACGCCGAGCGCTGCACCTCCTGGGCGGCGACCGTGATGGGGAGCGTGGTGTAGCCCTCCACCTTCACCAGGGCGTCGTAGAAGCGGTTGGTGGCGTAGACGGGGTCGCGGACCTGCCGCGCGGTGCCCCACCCCTGCGACGGACGCTGCTGGAAGATGCCGAGCGAGTCGCGGTCGCCGTGGTCGAGGTTGCGCAGCTTCGACTCCTGGAACGCGGTGGCCAGCGCGATGGACGCCGCCCGCGCGGGCAGGCCGCGCTCGACCGCGATGCCGGCGATGAGCGCCGCGTTCTCGGCCTGCTCGATGCTCAGCACGACGGTGTGCCCGTCCACGCTGGCCTCGCACTGCTCGGAGGCCAGGAACGGCACCACGCCCTGGCGGACCGCGGTGATGACGGTGGCCACGACGACCGCCAGCGCGGCGATCCCGGTCGTGGCCAGGAGCAACCGCCTCATCGGCGTCCCTCGGCGTCCCCCATGTCGGCGAGGGTAACGAGAGGGTGGTCGGACGCCGTCAGTTCGCGTGCAGCGCCGCGTTCAGCTCGATGCCGGTGCCCTTCCACGGGACGGCCTCGATGGCGCCGGTGACCGAGTTGCGGCGGAAGAGCACGTTGTTCGCGCCGGCCAGCTCCAGGGCCTTGACGACCCGGCCGTTCTCGGTGGGCAGGGTGACCTTGGTGCCGGCGGTGACGTAGCAGCCGGCCTCCACCACGCAGTCGTTCCCGAGCGGGATGCCCAGACCGGAGTTCGCGCCCAGCAGGCAGCGCTCGCCGATCGAGATCACCTGCTTGCCGCCGCCCGACAGGGTGCCCATGATCGAGGCGCCGCCGCCGACGTCGGAGCCGTCGCCGACCACCACGCCGGCCGAGATGCGGCCCTCGACCATCGAGGCGCCCAGGGTGCCGGCGTTGAAGTTCACGAAGCCCTCGTGCATGACGGTCGTGCCCTCGGCGAGGTGGGCGCCGAGCCGCACGCGGTCGGCGTCCGCGATGCGCACGCCGGAGGGGATGACGTAGTCGACCAGACGCGGGAACTTGTCGACGCCGAAGACCGTGACGTGCTGGCCGTGCATGCGCATGCGGGCGCGGGTCGACTCGAAGTCCTCCACCGCGCACGGGCCGTGGGAGGTCCACACCACGTTGGTGAGCAGGCCGAAGACGCCCTCGAGGTTGAGGCCGTGCGGCTTCACGAGGCGGTGCGAGAGCAGGTGCAGGCGCAGCCACACATCGGCGGTGTCGGACGGCGCCGCATCGAGGTCGGCGATCTCGACCAGCCGGATCTCACGGCGCACCCGGCGAGCGTGGTCGCTGCCGGTGAGGTCGACGAGGTCGCGCGGAGCCTCGTCGCCGGCGGGACGCTGCCCCAGCTGCGGGTGCGGGAACCAGACGTCGAGCACGGTGCCGGCGGTGGTCACGGTGGCGAGGCCGTAGCCCCAGGCGGAGGTCGTCACAGGACGCCAGTCTAGGGAGCCGGGGCTACTGCCCGACCCGCCCGTCCACGCACTCGCGCAGCAGGTCGGCGTGGCCGCAGTGGCGTGCGTACTCCTCGATGAGGTGGACGACGATGTCGCGCACCTCGGTCGGCTCGCCCCGGACGTCGACGACCTCGTCGAAGTCGCGGGTGGCCAGGTGCTCCTCGGCGGCGGCGACCTCGCGTCGCCAGACCTCCCAGGCCTCGGCCACCACGGCGTCGTCCGCGACGGCGCCGTCGAAGTCGGCGTCGCGCACCTCCTCGCACCCGTACAGGCGCGGCTCGGGCAGCCGCTGGAGGAAGATCCGGTTCCACGTGTGCTCGACCTTGCCGAGGTGCCGCAGCAGCCCCAGCAGCGACAGCGTGGACGGCGGCACGGAGCGGCGGGCGAGTTGCTCGGCGTCCAAGCCCTCGAGCTTGAGGGCGAAGGTCTGCCGGAAGTGGTTCAGGTAGCCGAGGTCGACCTCGCGCTCACCGCGCCACGGATCGCTGGGCTGGAGGCGCGGGTCAACGGCGGGGTCGAGGAAGAACTCGGCGGGCATGGCGCCAGCCCATCACGGACGACGCCGGCGGCGCGACCCGGATCACCCCACCGGTGCCCCGGCCCGCCGCGTCCCCCAGCGCGCCTGCCGGTTGGCCTCCCGTACGGCGTCCAGGACGGCGGGCCCCGCCGCGCGGGAGACGTACCAGCGCCACTGCGGGCCGCATCCCGCCAGCACGTAGTGGCGCGCGAGCATCGCGTCGGGCCAGGTCTGGTGGTCGTCGAGGGCGCGCACGATGAGCGTCGGACGGCGTGCGGCGATCCAGGCGGCGAAGCCCTGGAGGCCACCCGGCCAGGTGGCCTCGAGGTAGCCGTCGATGCCGACGTCGAAGATCTGGAACGGGGTGGGGGAGACCCGACCGGCGAGGGCGAGCACCTGGGGGGCATCGATCGCCATCAGATCGGCGTCCGGCACGGCGGCGAGGACGGCGTCCACGTCGCGTTCCTGCGCCCGCAGCCCCACCTGGCGCGTGGCCGCCGACTGCACCCCGGCGAGGACGACGACCCCCGCGGTGAGCCCCGCCAGCACCGGAGCGGCCCACCCGGGGCGGCGCGCGAGGGCGGCGAGCGCTGCGAGGAGGGCGTGCAGGGCGAGCGCGGCGCCGACCGCCGCGAAGGGCAGCACGACGAAGAGGTCGGGGGCCCCGTTGACCGCCGTCGTCGTCCACACGACGCCGACGAGCGCGGCCGCGCCCAGGGTGACCCGCGCATCGCGCGGTCCCCGGATCAGGGCCACCACCGCCGCGCCGACCGCCGCCACCAGGCCGGCGAGCACGAGCACCAGCGACCACCCGTAGCCCTCCCACAGCACGTCGGCCACGAAGTGCGGCGCCGAGTAGACGGAGGTCTGGCGGGTGTAGCGCGCGTTGACGAGCAGGAAGCCGAGCAGCCCCCGATGCAGCTCGCCCTGGACGGCGTAGACGGCGACGACCAGCGCCGTCGGCACCGCACCCCCGAGCACGTAACCGGCGACCGCACGCAGCCGGCCGACCTCGCCGCGCGGGGTGCGGAGCAGGGTCGTGACGGCTGCGGTGACGGCGACGAGCAGCGCCGGCTGCCAGGTCAGCGTCGCCAGCGCGGTGCAGGCCCCCGCCGCCGTCCACCGGCGACGCTCGAGCAGCAGCATCGCCGCGAGGAGGAAGAGCACCATCACCGTCTTCTCCCGCGGCCCGTTCGTCGCGAGATGGGTGAAGTCCTCGAAGGTGAGGAACAGGGCAGCGGCGAGCAGGCCCACCACCCGCGACCCGCCGACCCGCCGTCCCAGGGCCGCGACCAGCACGCAGCAGCCGACCGAGAGCACCCAGAACAGGTGCCGCTCGGCGCTGACCGGTCCGACGCCGATCAGCTCACCGACCCGGATCGCCGCACCCGGCACGGCGTCGGCCAACGGCCCCACGGTGTTGAAGATGCCGACGTAGGGCAGGACGCCGTCCGCGACCCGCTGCCCGCCGTAGGTGAAGACCCCCAGGTCGCGCACCAACGTCCCCTCGAAACCGTGGACGGCGTAGACCACCGCCGCGACCACGGCCACGAGGACGGAGTCCAGCGCTGAGTCCAGCGTGGAGTCCAGCGCGGGCGGGAGGGAGCGCAGGCGCACGGTGCGAGTGTGGGGTCCGTGGTTGAGAGCGCGATGAACGGAAGATGAGTGTCGGCCCCGAGGTCGCGGAACCGATTCGACCCCGCCCGCGGCGTCCCCGTACCCTGGGAGCACAGGCGTTCGAGCCGTCATCAGCGGCGAGCCTCCGGAAGAACAGCAGGCCCCGGCCCGCCCAGTAGAACCGGACGGGTGGCCCGTCACAGCCGTCAACGAAGCGGTCCGGCCCCGGCCGGGCAAGCAGGGTGGTACCGCGGTCCGCGAGGGTCGTCCCTGGTTCCGATGCAGATGCGAACCAGAGGACCAGCGATGACGTACCCGAAGGTCACCACCGGCGAGGCCGGCGTCCCCTCCAACCCGCGCTTCCCCGCGATCGAGGAGCGCGTGCTCGCCTACTGGGCGGCCGACGGCACCTTCCAGGCCAGCATCGACCAGCGCGACCCCGGCGCCGACGGCGAGGGCGAGTTCGTCTTCTACGACGGCCCCCCGTTCGCCAACGGCCTCCCGCACTACGGCCACCTGCTCACCGGCTACGTCAAGGACCTCATCCCGCGCTACCAGACGATGCGCGGCAAGCGCGTGGAGCGGCGCTTCGGCTGGGACACCCACGGCCTGCCCGCCGAGCTCGAGGCGATGCGCCTCAACGGCATCAAGACCACCGACGAGATCGTCGAGATGGGCATCGACAAGTTCAACGACGCCTGCCGCGAGTCGGTCATGAAGTACACCGGCGAGTGGCGCGACTACGTGACCCGCCAGGCCCGCTGGGTCGACTTCGACAACGACTACCGCACCATGAACCCCGAGTACATGGAGTCGGTCATCTGGGCCTTCAAGTCGCTCTACGACAAGGGTCTGGTCTACGAGGGCTTCCGCGTGCTGCCCTACTGCTGGAACGACGAGACGCCGCTGTCGAACCACGAGCTGCGCATGGACGACGACGTCTACCAGAACCGGCAGGACCCCGCCGTCACCGTCGGCTACCGCCTCGAAGAGCGCGGGGACGACGCCGTCCTCGACGGCGCGCACATCCTCATCTGGACCACCACGCCGTGGACCCTGCCCAGCAACCTCGCCGTCATGGTCGGCTCCGACATCGACTACGTCGTCGTCGAGGGCCCGGTGCCCGGCGTCGAGGGCGCCACCGCCCGCTACCTGCTCGCCGAGGCCCGCCTGGGCGCCTACAAGCGGGAGCTCTTCCCGGACGCCGAGGAGCCCACCGTGCTCGGCCGCTACCGGGGCGCCGACCTGGTCGGTCGCACCTACACCCCGCCGTTCTCCTACTACGCCGGGCACGCCAACGCGTTCCGCGTGGTGGCCGCCGACGACGCCGTGACGACCACCGACGGTACGGGCGTGGTCCACACCGCCGGCGCGTTCGGTGAGGTCGACAAGGAGGTCACCGACCGGGAGAACATCGAGGCGGTCATGCCGGTCGGCAAGGACGGCCGGTTCACCCACCCCGTGGCCGAGTACGAGGGCATGCAGGTCTTCGACGCCAACCCGCACATCATCGACCACCTCAAGGCGGTCACCCGCGGTGAGGCCGCCGGCGCGGTCTCGGCGGGCACGATCCTGCTGCGCCGCGAGACCTACGACCACTCCTACCCGCACTGCTGGCGCTGCCGCGAGCCCCTGATCTACAAGGGCGTCTCGTCGTGGTTCGTCGAGGTCACCGCCATCAAGCAGCGGATGCTCGAGCTCAACCAGCAGATCCGCTGGGTGCCCGACCACATCCAGGACGGCCAGTTCGGCAAGTGGCTGGAGAACGCCCGCGACTGGTCGATCACCCGCAACCGCTTCTGGGGCTCCCCGGTGCCGGTGTGGAAGAGCGACGACCCCGCCTACCCCCGCATCGACGTCTACGGCTCCTTCGAGGAGATCGAGCGCGACTTCGGCCGGCTGCCCCTCAACGCCGACGGCGAGCGCGACCTGCACCGCCCGTGGGTCGACGAGCTGACGCGTCCCAACCCCGACGACCCCCGTCCCGAGGGTGAGCGGTCGACGATGCGGCGCGTCACCGACGTCCTCGACGTGTGGTTCGACTCCGGCTCGATGTCCTACGCCCAGGTGCACTACCCCTTCGAGAACGCCGACTGGTTCAACGGGACGGCGTCCGCGAAGGGTCACTTCCCCGGCGACTTCATCGTCGAGTACATCGGCCAGACCCGCGGCTGGTTCTACACGCTGCACATCCTGGCGACCGCGCTGTTCGACAAGCCGGCGTTCAGCAACTGCATCAGCCACGGCATCGTGCTGGGCTCCGACGGCAACAAGATGAGCAAGTCGCTGCGCAACTACCCCGACGTGCGCGAGGTCTTCGACCGCGACGGCGCCGACGCGATGCGCTGGTTCCTCATGTCGAGCCCGATCCTGCGCGGCGGCAACCTCATCGTCACCGAGCAGGGCATCCGCGACTCGGTGCGCCAGGTGATGATCCCGCTGTGGAACAGCTGGTACTTCTTCCAGCTCTACGCCAACGCCTCGGGCTACGACACCGCCGGCTCCACGGCGTCCACCGATCTGCTCGACCGCTACCTGCTGGCCAAGACCCGCGCGTACGTCGAGGAGGTCACCGCCGCGCTCGACGACTACGCCGTCGCCGAGGCGTGCGACGCCACGCGCTCGTTCCTCGACGTGCTCACCAACTGGTACATCCGCCGCAGCCGTGAGCGCTTCTGGAGCGACGACCTGGCGGTCTCGGGTCCGGCGTTCGACACCCTCGCCGCCGTCCTGGAGACGGTGTGCCGGGTGACCGCGCCGCTGCTGCCGCTGACGACCGAGGAGATCTGGCGCGGCCTGACCGGCGGACGCTCGGTGCACCTCACCGACTGGCCCGCCGCCGACGCCCTGCCCGAGGACGCCGCGCTGGTGGCGGCCATGGACCAGGTGCGCGACATCTGCTCGGCCACCTCGGCCCTGCGCAAGGCGCGGTCGCTGCGCACGCGGCTGCCGCTGACCTCGCTGACGGTCGTCGTCCCCGACCCGGCCGCGCTGGCCGGGCTGGAGGCGATCGTGGCCGACGAGGTCAACGTGCGCTCGGTGCGGCTGCTGGCCGCCGACGCCCCCGAGGCCGCCTCCTACGGCGTCTCCCAGCGCCTCACCGTCAACGCCCGCGCGGCCGGCCCGCGGCTGGGCAAGGACGTGCAGGTCGCGATCAAGGGCTCGAAGTCGGGCGACTGGTCGGTCGACGCCGACGGCGTCGTCACCGCCGGCGGGCTGGTGCTGGAGGAGGGCGAGTACACGCTCGAGACCGTCGCCGGCTCGGCCGACGACACGGTGGCCACCGGCATGCTCGCCGGCGGCTTCGTGGTGCTCGACTGCGTCGTCACCCCCGAGCTCGCCGCCGAGGGCCTGGCCCGCGACGTCGTCCGGGCGGTGCAGCAGGCCCGCAAGGACGCCGGCCTCGAGGTCTCCGACCGCATCGCGCTCACCCTGGGCCACGGCGGCGACGACGTCGTCCGCTCGGCGCTGGAGACCCACCGCGACCTGATCGCGGGGGAGACCCTGGCGACCTCGGTCGAGCTGGTCGACGCGCTGGACGGCGCGGCTGGCGCGGACGGCGCTGCACCCGTCGCCGTCGGGGACGGGCAGTCGGTCGCCGTGGGGGTCGTGCGGGCCTGAGGGACCGAAACGCCGTGCAAGTTTCTTCGGTTGACCGACGAAACTTGCTGGGCGATCGCGAGAAACCATCGCTGGGACGGCGAAACTTCGCCGTCCCAGTGCAAGTTTCTTCGGTTGACCGAAGAAACTTGCAGCCCCCTCAGCCCAACAACACCCCCGGCTCGACCCCGAGCCGCGCGGCGAGCTTGTCCAGGTGCGCCTCGACGACGTCCAGGCCGGCGTCGGGGATGCCCCAGATCAGCTCGGTGACGCCGAGCTCGGCCCAGCGGGCCAGGTCGGCGGGGTCGGGCTTGAAGGCGATGAGCACGCGGACGTCGGGGATGCCGTCGCGGCCGGCCTCGCGCCAGGCGGCGTGCAGCGCCTCGATGTTGCCCGAGATGTCCTGCTGGGTCGGGGTGGTCATCCACCCGTCGGCGTTCGCGGCGATCCAGGCGAAGGTCTTGGGTCCGCCACCGGCGCCGATGATGAGCGGGATGTGGGCCTGCACCGGCTTGGGGTAGGCCCACGAGGGACCGAAGGAGACGTACTCGCCGTCGTAGGAGGCCTCCTCCTGGGTCCACAGGGCGCGCATCGCCTCGACGTACTCGCGCAGCACGGTGCGACGACGTCCGGCCGGCACGTGGTGGTCGGCGAGCTCGTCGGTGTTCCAGCCGAACCCGGCGCCGATCGAGACCCGACCGCCCGAGAGGTGGTCGAGGGTCGCGATCGCCTTGGCCAGCGTGATCGGGTCGGACTCCACCGGCAGCGCCACCGCTGTCGAGAGCCCGATCCGCGAGGTCACGGCCGCGACGGTCGCCAGCGAGACCCACGGGTCGAGGGTGCGCAGGTAGCGGTCGTCGGGCAGCGTCTCGTCGCCGGTGCCCGGGTGCGCGGCGGTGCGCTTGATCGGGATATGGGTGTGCTCGGGCACGTAGAACGTGTCGAACCCCCGCTCCTCGGCGGCCTTCGCGGCCTCGGCGGGGGTGACCCCGCGGTCGGAGGTGAACAGGACGATCCCATGGCGCATGGCGGGAGACTACGCCCAGATCTAGAACCGGTTCTAGTATTCCGGTCTGGTTGGATGAGCGGCATGGTGCCCACGTCCGCGACCGTGCTCGACCTCGAGGCCGACGTCGTCACCCTCGCCCGGCAGCTCGTCGACATCCCGTCCGAGAGCCACCACGAGCAGGTCATCGCCGACGCCGTCGAGCGCGAGCTGCGCGCCCGGCCGCACCTCGACGTCGTCCGCCACGGCCACACGATCGTCGCCCGCACCCACCTCGGCCGCGCCGAGCGCGTCGTGATCGCCGGCCACCTCGACACGGTGCCGGAGAACGCCAACCTCCCCTCCCGTCTCGAGGACGGCGTCCTGCACGGCCTGGGCAGTTGCGACATGAAGGGCGGGGACGCCGTCATCCTGCGCCTCGCGGCCCTCGTCGGCTCCGGTGCGCTGGTGCCCGAGCGCGACCTGACCTTCGTGCTCTACGAGGCCGAGGAGGTCGACGCCGCCTCCAACGGCCTCTTCCGCCTCTCCGTCGAGCACCCCGAGCTCCTCGCCGCCGACTTCGCGATCCTCATGGAGCCCAGCAACGCCGGCGTCGAGGCCGGCTGCCAGGGCACGCTGCGCGTCGAGGTCCGCACCACCGGCCAGCGGGCGCACTCGGCGCGCAGCTGGAAGGGCGTCAACGCCATCCACGGCGCCGCCGAGATCCTCAACCGGCTCGCGGCCTACGAGGCCCGCCAGCCCGTCGTCGACGGCCTGCGCTACCACGAGGGCCTCAACGCGGTCGGCATCCGCGGCGGCGTCGCGGGCAACGTCGTCCCCGACGAGTGCGTGGTCACCGTCAACCACCGCTTCGCCCCCGACCGCAGCGAGGCCGAGGCGCTCGCCTTCGTCGAGGAGTTCTTCGCCGGCTTCGAGATCACCCTCACCGACTCCGCGCCCGGCGCCCGGCCGGGGCTCGACCGCCCGGCCGCGCAGGCATTCGTGGCTGCCGTCGGCGCCGAGCCCGCGCCGAAGTACGGCTGGACCGACGTCGCCCGCTTCACCACCCTCGGCGTCCCGGCCGTCAACTACGGCCCCGGCGACCCGCTGCTCGCCCACACCCAGGCCGAGCACGTGGCGGTGGAGGAGATCGAGCGCTGCGAGCGCGTGCTCGCGGCGTGGCTTGCCGGCGAGGGGACGTCGTCGTGAAGGGACGCTTCCGCGGGCCGGTCTTCCAGCGCCGTGTCGAGGAGGCCGACGCCACGACCACCGACGAGCGGCTGCTGCACCGCGGCCACCTCGACACCCACAACGACACCTGGCGGGTGCTGCGCATCCAGTCGGAGTTCGTCGAGGGCTTCGGTGCGCTGGCCGAGCTCGGTGAGGCGATCGCGATCTTCGGCTCGGCCCGGTTGCGCGAGGACCACCCCGGCTACGCCCAGGCCGAGGAGATCGCCCGGCGGCTGGCCGAGGCCGGCTTCGCGGTCATCACCGGCGGCGGCCCCGGCATCATGGAGGCGGCCAACAAGGGCGCCAGCGAGGCCGGCGGCCTCAGCGTGGGCCTCGGCATCGAACTGCCCTTCGAGAACGGCCTCAACGACCACGTCGACCTCGGCATCAACTTCCGCTACTTCTTCGCGCGCAAGACCATGTTCGTGAAGTACGCCCAGGGCTTCGTCGTGCTGCCCGGCGGCGTCGGCACCCTCGACGAGCTCTTCGAGGCGCTCACGCTGCGCCAGACGCAGAAGATCCGGCACTTCCCGATCGTGCTCGTCGGCACCGCCTACTGGTCGGGGCTGATCGGCTGGCTGCGCGACACCGCGCTGGCCGCCGGCACCATCGGGCAGGCCGACCTCGACATGCTCGTGGTCACCGACGACCTCGACGAGGTCGTCGACCTCATGCTGCGCACCCGGGAGGACGCATGACCTGGTTCTTCGCCGTCCTCATCGTGCTCGCGATGGGCGGGGTGGCCGCGCTCGCCGCCGGATACGGCCGGCCGATGGTCGACGCCCCGCCCGACCGGCACGACGTCTCGCTGCCCGCGGAGGGTCCGATCACCGCCGACGACCTGCGTCGCGTGCGCTTCCCGCTCGCCCTGCGCGGCTACCGCATGGGCGAGGTCGACGCCCTCCTCGAGCGGCTCATCGCCGAACGTGAGGCGACCGAGCCGATCGAGGCGACCGGGCCGACCGGGCCGACGGCGTCCCACGACGGTCCGGACGACGAGCCCGCACCGGACGCCGGAGAGACCACCCCGTGAGCGAGGCCGCCGGCACGGCGGTGGTCGTCGTCTTCACCGTGCTGGCCGCTGTGGTGGTCGTGCTGACCCGCGTGCGGCTCGCGCGCGGCGGCGCCGGACGCGTCGACGTCGGCGGCACGCTCGTCGGTCTCCACACCGTCGCCGGGGTGGCGGCCCTGGTCGTGTGGACCACCTTCCTGATCGCGCCCGACGACACCGTGGCCGGCGGAGCGCTCGTCGGGATCATCGGCCTCGCGTTCTGGTGGATCGTCGCGCTGGTCGGTCTGCTCGTCCTCGCCCGCTGGCTGCCCAGCCGCGGTCGGCACTCCCGCGACGGCGCCGTCGACGGCTGGTCGCGCGGTCCGTGGCTCTCGGTGCTCGCCCACGTCGGCCTGCTCGTCGACGTCTCCGTGCTGACCTGGGGCTACCTCACCCGCACCGTCTGAACCCGGGGTGAGCCCGGGGTGAGCCCGCCCCCGTGCCGCCCGTCGGCGGCCCGAGGCGCGAAGCGCTGCCCCGATAGGGGATAATGGCTGTTCCACTGCCACACACGAGCTGGGAAGAGGTGCCGGATGGCGGCGATGAAGCCGCGGACGGGGGACGGTCCGCTGGAGGTCACCAAGGAAGGCCGAGGCATCGTGATGCGCGTGCCGCTCGAGGGCGGTGGCCGGCTCGTCGTCGAGCTCAACGCCGACGAGGCGGGCGCGTTGGGCGACGCCTTGAAGAACGTCGTCGGCTGACGAGGTTCGCATCATCGTGACGTCGTCCGCCCCGGTGACCGGGCTCCCGCCGCAGGTCGCCCCGCCCGGGTTCGCGCTCAGCCGCCCCGGGCCGCACGCCGTCCTCGGAGTCGACGTCGTCGCCCTCCCGGTCCTCTCCGGTGAGGGCGACGACGCCTCCCCGCTCCTCGGCCCCGGGGCCGAGGAGCTCGCCGACCAGCTCGGCATCGATCTGCTCGCCGTCCTCGAGGCCGCCCGGGCCACCGGGAAGACCGGCGAGATCACCACCGTGCCCGTCCCGCTCGGGGCCCCCGACAACGCCGACCTGCGCCAGGTGCTGCTCGTCGGCGTCGGTGCGCAGCGCCCCGTCGACCTGCGTCGTGCCGGTGCGGCCCTGGCCCGCGCCGTGCGCGACCGCGACGCCGTGGCCACCTCGCTCGCCGCCGTCGGCGACGACACGGGGCTCGAGGCCGTCGTCGTCGGCATGATGCTCGGCTCCTTCCAGTTCCACTGGCGTTCCGGCGACCCGGCCTGGCGTCCGGTCGGCCGCGTCGTCCTCGCCGCCGCCGACCCGGGTCTCCAGCCGGTGCTGGAGCGGGCGATCGCGATCGGCGGCGCCGCCTGGCGCGCCCGCGCGCTGGCCACCGTGCCCTCGAACCTGAAGAACCCGGCCTGGCTGGCCGAGCAGGCCGCCGAGGTCGCGCGGGAGGCCGCGCTCGAGGTCCGTGTCTGGGACGAGAAGCAGCTCGCCGCCGAGGGGTTCGGGGGCATCCTCGCCGTCGGCGCCGCCTCGGCCACCCCGCCGCGGCTGATCCGTCTCGACTACACCCCGCGCCGCGCTGGGCGGCGCACCCCGACCGTCGTGCTGGTCGGCAAGGGCATCACCTTCGACTCCGGCGGCCTCTCCATCAAGCCCGGCGAGGCGATGGTGAGCATGAAGCGCGACATGACCGGCGCCGCCGTCGTCCTCTCGACGATGGCCGCGCTCGCCGCGGTCGGATGCCCGATCAAGGTCGTCGGCCTGCTCGCGTGCGCCGAGAACGCCGTCTCCGGCACCGCGATGCGCCCCGGCGACGTCATCCGCCACTACGGCGGCCGCACCAGCGAGGTCACCAACACCGACGCCGAGGGGCGCCTGGTCATGGCCGACGCCCTCGCCTACGCCGTGGAGAAGATCGAGCCGGCGGCCCTCGTCGACGTCGCCACGCTCACCGGCGCGATGAAGGTCGCGCTCGGTCAGCGCACCGGCGGCTACTTCGCCAACGACGACGCCCTGGCCACGGCCCTGGCCGAGGCCGGCGAGAGCGCCGGCGAGCCGCTGTGGCGGCTGCCGCTGTTCGCCGGGTACGAGGACAAGCTCTCCTCCCCGATCGCCGACGCCGACAACGCCGCCGGCGGGCCGGGCGCCATCACGGCCGCCCTGTTCCTCCAGCACTTCGTCGGCGGCCTGCCGTGGGCCCACCTCGACATCGCCTCGGTGGGCGACTCGCCCGCCGACACCTTCGAATGGACGCCGGGTCCCACCGGCTTCGGCGCCCGCGCCCTGCTGGGCTGGCTCGGCTCGGCCGAGCCGCTCGCCGGCGTCGGAGCGGGCCGATGAGCCGCACGCCCGCCCCCCAGCCGGGGCTCACGGTGCGCTGGTCGCTGGTCGGCACCGCCGACGACATCGTCGACGAGTTGGCCACCTACGTCGAAGGCACGTCCCACGCGCGGTTCACCGGCATGTCGGGACTGCGGTTCAAGACCTGGCGCGCCGTCCGCGGCGCCTGGTTCGAGGGGGCCTACGTCTTCGCCTCGGAGGAGGCGCGGGCCGACTTCCAGGCCAGCTTCACCGCTGCCGCCGCCACCTCGCCGGTCAGCGTCATCGTCGGCGCCCCGCCGATCCTCATCGAGCCCTGCGAGATCATCGCGGTCGCCGAGGGCTGGGACGGCTTCGAGGCCAAGCCCCGCTACTGACCGCTCGCCGCCGGTGGTCGAGGTGCGACGAGCGCCAGCGAGGAGCCTCGAGACCCGGTGAGTCGACCGCCGTCCGGTACCGGTCGTCGTCGCGCGGAGCTCAGTCGGCCTCCGGCACCCATACCTTCTTCGCGCACAGCAGGCCGTCGCCGATCGGGAGCAGCACCGAGACGAGGTCGTCGCGGGCGGCGATGGTGCGGCCGAGCTCGCGGATCGCGGTGGTCTCCTCGTCGCGCTGGGCCGGATCGGCCACCCGGTCGTGCCACAGGGCGTTGTCGAAGGCCACCACGCCACCGGGGCGCAGCAGGCGCAGCGCCTCGGCCAGGTAGGCGGAGTACTCGGCCTTGTCGCCGTCGCAGAACACCAGGTCGTAGTGGCCGTCGGTCAGCCGCGGCAGGACGTCGAGGGCGGCGCCGGAGATGGTGCGCGCCCGCTGGGGCGCGATCCCGGCGTCGGTGAAGGTCTGCCGGGCCAGGCGCTGGTGCTCGGCCTCGATGTCGACGGTGGTCAGGACGCCGTCCGACCGCATGCCGCGCAGCATCCACAGCCCCGAGACGCCGGTGCCGGTGCCGATCTCCACCACGGCGCGCGCGTCGAGCACCGAGGCCAGGAACCGCAGCATCGCGCCGCCCCCAGAGCCGATCGGCGAGACGCCGACCTCCTGGGCCCGCGCCCGGGCGGCGGCGAGGATCTCGTCCTCGACCACGAAGGACTCCGCGAAGGTCCAGCTCGCGGGGGCGACGGGCGGCAGCGACGAGGTCGACATGGCCGCAACCTATCGCGCACGCGACCCTCCGCCCGGGAACACCGGCTGCGGGTCATCCGTTGGAGCGATCACAGACTCCTCTCAGGCGGCCCGGCTAGGGTCGGCACCACGACGGGAGTCCCTCGAAGGAGAGCGTGATGAACCGACCGTCCGGCGACACCGGCGGCATCAGCGAGACCACCACCGGCTCGGGCGCGACGCCCGGGGTCCCCACGTGGGACGAGATCGTCGAGCAGCACTCCGACCGCGTCTACCGCCTCGCCTACCGGCTCACCGGCAACCGCCCCGACGCCGAGGACCTCACCCAGGAGGTCTTCGTCCGCGTCTTCCGCTCCCTCGACTCCTACACGCCGGGCACCTTCGAGGGCTGGCTGCACCGCATCACCACGAACCTCTTCCTCGACCAGGCGCGCCGCAAGCAGAAGATCCGCTTCGACGCCCTCTCCGACGAGCGTGCCGACCGGCTGCGCAGCACCGCGCCCGGCCCGGACGCCGCCTTCCATGACCAGCGCTTCGACGACGACATCGAGCGCGCCCTGGCCACCCTCCCGCCCGACTTCCGCGCCGCGGTCGTCCTGTGCGATGTCGAGGGCCTCTCCTACGAGGAGATCGCCGAGATCCTCGGCGCCAAGCTGGGCACCGTCCGCTCGCGCATCCACCGCGGCCGCTCCATGCTGCGCGCCGCGCTGTCCCACCGCGCGCCCGGCCGTGGCCGTACCCGCTTCTCCGGCCCCACCCTGGAGCCGGTCGCGCTCCTGCCGAGGACGCCCTGATGGCGCACCTGGGAGCGCGGGTCAGCGCCCTCCTCGACGGGCAGTTGAGCCCCGAGGAGGCCGATCGCGCCTGGGCGCACGTGCACGGCTGCCACGCCTGCCGTGACCTCGTCGAGCGGGAGGGCTGGATCAAGACCCGGCTCTCCGGCCTCTCCCAGACCTCCGCCACCGGAGCCCCGGCCGACCTCAAGGGCATGCTCAAGGGCCGACTGGCCGACCTCGGCGCCGACGACGGCGACGCCTCCGCTTTCGAGCCGGCCTTCGACGGCTCGGCCGGCGACTTCTACCTGGCGCTCGCCGCGGGCGAGCGCAGCCGTCGCACCTCCCTCGCGCTCGCCGCGATCGGCGGCGGCGCCGTCGGTGCCGCCGTGATGGGGGTGCTGACCCTGGGCGCCGCCCCGGCCGACGCGCCCACCGTGCAGCAGCCCACCGTCTCGATCCGCACCCCCGTGGGCGGGGTGGGCGAGCCGGTCACCACCATCCGTCGCCTGACGCCCTGAGCCCTGCAGCGGGGCGCCGGGCGCTGAGTCGCCGTCCGTGCTGAGCCGTCCGTGCTGGGGCGACCCGGCATGATGGGCGCGTGAGCGACCCGCACGACGAGCGACCGGACGAGCGACCGGACGGCACGCCCCCACCGGAGGACACCGACCGCTGGGCGTCGTCCGCAGCACCCGTGCCGCCGGCACCGCCCACGCCGCCCACGCCGCCCACGCCGTCAGCGCCGTCAGCGCCGTCAGCGCCGTCAGCACCGTCGGAGCAGTCGCCCTGGGCTCCGCCCCCCGTCGACCGCCTCGTCGCGCCCGGCTCCGTGCCCGGCGAGTTCGACCCGGCGCCGGCAGCGCCCGCGGCACCGACAGCCCCCGGCGCCCACCTGGTCACCCGACCCCGCGGCGCCGCCCCGGCCGGCTGGGTCTGGCCCGCCGTCGGCGCGGTGGCGCTGGTCGTCGGTCTCCTCGGCGGCTTCATCGGCTCGGCCGCGTTCCGTGCCGTCGACGACGACACCACCACGATCGGACCCGTCTCCACCGGCCTCGACGGCGTCGACCTGGCCACCGAGGCGCCCCTCCAGGCCCCCGACGGCACCGTCGCCAACGTCGCGCAGGCCGTGCTGCCCAGCACCGTGCAGATCCTCGCCGCCTACCAGGGCCAGGACGACGGCGCCACCGGCTCGGGCTTCGTGCTCGACCGGCAGGGCCACATCATCACCAACAACCACGTGGTCGCCGACGCCGCCGAGAGCGACGGGGCGATCCACATCGTCGACCAGGACGGCGTCCGCTACGACGCCGAGATCGTCGGCCGCAGCGCCGTCTACGACATCGCCGTGCTGAGCGCCCCGAAGGCGGTGGGCCTCCAGCCGGCGTCCCTCGGCGCCTCCCGCGGCCTGCGCGTCGGCGAGACGGTCGTGGCGTTCGGCTCGCCCCTGGGCCTCTCCTCCACCGTCACCGCCGGCATCGTCTCCGCGCTCCAGCGCCCGGTCACCACCGGCGAGTCGGCCGACGAGTCCTCCTACATCAACGCCGTGCAGACCGATGCGGCGATCAACCCGGGCAACTCCGGTGGCCCGCTGGTCGACCTGCTCGGCCGGGTCGTCGGGGTGAACTCCGCGATCGCGACCACCGGCGGCACCGGCGAGGCCGGCAGCATCGGCGTCGGGTTCGCCATCCCGATCGAGCAGGTGCGCATCACCGCCGACCAGATCCTGCGCACCGGCGAGGCGCAGTACCCCGTGATCGGCGCGAAGGTCGCCACCGGCGGTCAGGACGACGGCGAGGGCGCCGTCATCAGCGAGATCATCGCCGGCGGGGCCGCGGCCGCGGCCGGACTGCGCGAGGACGACCGCATCACCGAGGTCGACGGCGTGCGGGTCACCGACGGCATCGGCCTCATCGTCGCCATCCGCACCCATCAGCCCGGCGAGAGCGTGCCGTTCACCGTGGTGCGCGACGGCGAGACCCGCACGATCGACATCACGCTGCGTGCCGAGACCGGCTGACCCGGTCGGCTGCCGGGGGAGCTCAGTCCTCGCCCAGCGCGTCGACCCGGTCGTCGGCCCGGTCGTCAGCCCGGTCGTCAGCACGGTCGTCGACGAACGGGTGCTCGTCGACGAAGGCCCGCGTCTCGGCGTACATGCGCGCGATGAACTCCTCGAGCTGGCTCGCCTCGACCCGCCACTGACCGCGCCCGCCGATCTTGATCGCGGGCAGCTCGCCGCGACGCACGAGCGCGTAGACCTGCGCGCTGGAGGTGTTGAGCACCTCGGCGACGTCGGCGAGGGTGAGGAAGCGGGGCTGGCCGGCCATGGCCCCATCGTCGCATCGACCGCCGTCGGCGCGACCCGGCGGCCCCGGCCCCTGTGGAGGAGCAGGTTTGGCGGACGGCGTCCCGCTCCAGACTGAGAGGCATGGATCTCGGGATCTCACCCTCCGCCGTGACGCGCGCCCCGGCGCCCGCGCTGCGGCTGCGCCGCCCCGGCTGGCGCGATCCACGCCTGTGGGTCGGCATCGCGCTGGTCGCCGGGTCGATCCTGCTGGGCGCGCGACTGCTCGCCGGCGCCGACGACACCACCGGTGTCTGGGCCGCGCGCACCGATCTCCCGGCGGGGTCCCGCATCACCGCCGACGACCTCGAGGTCGAGCAGGTGCGGCTCGACGCCGCCACCGCCGACGGCTACCTGTCAGCCGACACCCCGGTACCCGAGGGCTGGAGTCTGCAGCGCACGGTCGGCGCGGGGGAGCTGCTCCCACGGGCCGCCGTCGGTGCGAGCACCGACACCGTCGAGGTCCCCGTGGCGGTGGCGCCCGAGCAGATCCCCGGATCCGTCGTGGCCGGGTCGGTCGTCGACGTCTACCTGCTCGACGCCCGCGCGGAGGGTCCGGCCCTGGAGGCCGTCACCGTGCTCGACGCCTCCCTCCCCGACGAGGAGCTCGCCGTCAGCGGGGCGCGTCGGCTGGTGCTCGCCGTCCCGCAGGCCGACGCCGCCGGGTTCCTGCGGGCGTTGGGCGCCGAGTCCGACCCGCGCGTGACCGTGGTGCGGCGGGGCTGAGATGGCCGGGCGTCCCGTCGTCGTCCTGCTCGCGGGTGCGGGCGCGGGGTGGGAGTCCCCGGTGCTGGCCGCCGCCCAACGGCGTCCCGACGTGGTGGTGCTGCGCCGCTGCGTCGACGTCGAGGACCTCCTCGCCGCCACGGCGTCCGGCCAGGCCGACGTCGCGGTGGTGGCCCTCGACGCCGTCGGTCTCGATCTTGCCGCGGTCGACCGGCTCCATCGCGACGGCGTCGCGGTCGTGGGCGTGCTGCCGGAGGGCGGTGCGCTGGAGCAGGCCCGCGAGCACGCCGCCCGCATCGGGCTGGAGTCCGTCGGCCTCGGCGACGACGTCGAGGGGTTGATCGGCGCGATCGTGGCCGCGCCGGGGCAGCGGGCCGCGCGACCGACCCGCGCACCGCATCCCACGACGGGCGATGCCGCCAACCGCCATCGGGGCGAGCCCGACGCCGACCGCCCGGCCGACGATCCGGCCCGGCCCGCGACCACCGGACGCCGGGTGGCCGAGCCTTCGCTGCCGGGCTCCGACCTGGCCGCTGGCCCGACCGGCGACCTCACCGGCGACTCGACCGGCGACCCGTTCGGCGATCCGGCCGAGGCCTCGGGCCGGGTGCTGGTCGTGTGGGGTCCGGCCGGCGCGCCGGGTCGCACCACCACGGCCGTGGCCCTCTCCGCGGCGGCGGCCGCCGCGGGCCGTCCCAGCGTGCTGGTCGACGTCGATCCCTACGGCGGCGCGGTCGCCCAGCATCTCGGGGTGCTCGAGGAGGTCTCGGGCCTGCTGGCCGCGAGCCGACTGGCCGCCGGCGGCACCCTCGGTGTCGGGGTGCACGGCGTCGTGCGCGGTCTCGGGCCGGGGTGGAGCGTCGTCACCGGGCTTCCGCGCCCCGACCGCTGGAGCGAGGTGCGGCCCGGCACCGTCACCGATCTCCTCGAGGCGTTGCGGGTGGTCGGCGACGTCGTGGTCGATGCGGGTCCCGGGCTCGAGGAGGACCCCTACGCCGAACTGGCCGGCCGGGCCGCGCGCGACCAGACCACCCTGGAGGCGCTGGCGGTCGCCGACGAGATCGTCGTGGTGCTCGGCCCCGACCCCGTCGGACTCAGCCGCGGCGCCCGCGGCCTGGCGACGCTCGCCGAGGTCACCGGCGGCCGACCGGTGCGGGTCGTCGTCAACCGGATGCGCTCCTCCCTCGGCTGGTCCGAGCGCGACATCCTGGCCCTGGTGCGCGGCTTCCCCGGCGTGACGGAGGTGCACACGGTGCCCGACGACCGCGGCGCCGTCGACCGCGCCCTGGCGGCGGGCCGTGCGGTCACCGACCACGACGGCGCCGCGGCGCGGGCGTTCCGTGCGGTCGCGCAGGAGCTGGCGCGCCGGGAGGCCGTGGCCCTCGGTCAGGCCGCGAACAGCAGGTAGAGCCCACCGGCGGTGAAGGCCACCATCGCGACCAGCAGCGGCAGCTGACCGGTCACCTGATGCTGCTTGGGCAGCAGCTTGATGGCCCGGTCGTGGGCGGCGATGACGCCGAGCACGTGGCCGACGACCACCGAGATCACTTTGGTGTTGGCCAGGAACGTCGGGTGGTAGCTGAGCCAGTAGTCGACGCTGAGATTGCCGGTGCCCAGGTAGTTCGAGCCGTCGCTGAGCGGATCGCTGGCCCGGATCAGGGTGTCCTGGCCGACCTCGACGAGGTAGGAGAGGTAGTGGGCGACGATGTAGCCCACGATGATCGGGATCACCGAGTGGGCGAAGAGCCGCGGCAGATCGCGTCGCCGCTGATCGGGGCCGACGCCCGTGCTCGCCGTCCCGATCCAGAACACCAGACCGACGCCCAGGCAGAAGACCAGCAGGCCGGCGTTGTTGGCCAGCTGGTTGGCCCAGTTGTGGTCCTTGACGACCGGCGTGGTCTGGATGAAGGAGATCCAGTGGCTGGAGTCCTTGAAGGAGTCGAAGGCGGTGCTGCCGAAGAGCACCGCCACGACCGCCACCAGGCCCGGCCGCGGGACGACGGTGTCGAGGTTGGCCAGCGGGCTGCGCACGATGATCGCGCCGTCGCGGCGTCCCCACATCGAGAGCTTCGCGACCAGCGAGGAGTAGACCTCGAAGGGGTCGGCGCGCTCGTAGAAGGTGGTGCCGAACAGGGCGCCGCCGAGCAGCATCGCGGCCACGTAGATCGCGAACCACAGGCGCACCGGGCCGAGCTCGGTGGAGTAGGGGTAGACCAGCTCCATCCACACGAAGGCGTAGAGCCCGAACGCCGCCGGCCAGTAGCCCAGACGCTCGGGGTAGGTGAAGACGCCGCTGTCGGGGCTGCCGCCGGAGACCTTCGCGAAGAGCAGGTTGATGGTGCGGACCGGGCTGATCGCCTTCCACACCGGGCCCAGCAGCACGCTGAGCGGCACCAGCCCGACCCACCACCACACGTAGAACATCCCGAAGAACGGGTTGGTGAGCAGGTCCTTGCCGAACACCGCCGCGAAGGTCGCCCAGCAGAACACCGCCATGCCGAAGGTGCGCGCGAGCACCCGGAAGGCGAGGGAGTCGACCACGGTGGTCAGCAGGGACGGCGCCGGGGTGCCGCTGGTGGCCTCGTCGAAGCGCGGGGTGCGCCACGCGACCGCGAGCACGACGAAGGAGACCGTCAGGGCGGCGACGGCGCCGAGGATCGCCAGCTCGGGCGAGATCGGCAGGTCCTTCGCGCCGCCGATGCCGTGCGCGACCGGGACGTCGGTCGCGGCGGTGAGCCCCACGGTCAGGAGACTTCGAGCTGGACGATGACCTTGTCCAGCGTGTGCGACTCGATGGTCACGATGCCGGGCTGGTCGAGTCCCGAGATCGTCAGCTGGGTGGAGCCGGCCTCGTACTCGAACTCCTGCTCGGGGGTCGAGTGCACGTGGATCTCGCCCGGGGCGTCGGCGGTGACGTCGAGGACGACGTCCTGCCCGACCTTGACCGGGATGCGGTCGCCGTTGGGGGTCACGTTCGAGCCGTCGACGGTGATCGCGATGGTGACCGCGTCGGAGCTGCCGGTGTCCGAGCCGGTATCCGAGCCGGAGGCGGTCGGCGAGCTCGACGAGCTCGACGAGCTGGGAGTGCTCGACGAGCTGGTGGACCCTGAGGAGCCCGAGGCGGTGCTCTCGGAGTCGTCGCCGCAGGCGGCGGCGGTGAAGAGCAGCGGCACGAGGACGGCGGCGGCGAGTCGGCGCATGGTGGGACCTGTTCTGCGACGGGACGGCGGGCGGGGCCGGCTGCGACGACGGGGCCGGCGAGACCGTCCCCGGCTGCCGCCGGACCTCTGACAGAATCGCACGCGTCGCCAACGTGCCTCGAGGAAGGGGGGTCCCATGGGTCAGCGCCTGCGCCCCGCTGAGGTCGCGCTGCTCGCCGAGGAGTCGCCGGCCACCCCGAAGCACAACGCCACGGTCGAGATCTTCGAGCCCGGCGAGTCCGGCTTCGACTACGAGCGGCTGCTCGAGCTCATCGCCGACCGCATCGCCTTCGTGCCCCGCTACCGCCAGCGCCTCCAGACGGTGCCCGGCGGGCTGGCCAACCCCTCCTGGGTCGACGACCCGGCCTTCGACCTGCGCTACCACGTGCGCCGCTCCGCGCTGCCGCGTCCGGGCAGCCTCGAGCAGCTGCGCGAGCTGGTCTCCCGCATCGTGTCCCGCCCGCTCGACCGCTCCAAGCCGCTGTGGGAGATGTACGTCGTCGAGGGCCTGTCCGGCGGCCGGGTCGCGCTGCTCTCCAAGGCCCACCAGGTGCTCGTCGACGGCGTTGAGACCGTCGACCTCGGCCAGGTGCTGCTCGACAACAGTCCGAGCCCGAAGTCGCTGGGTGCCGACGACTGGCGCCCGAAGCGCCCCGCCTCCCCGGGCGGCGTCGTCCTCGAGGCGATCGGCGACTCCCTGAAGGACCCCGACGTGCTGGCCGACACCGTCCGCACGGTCAGTGGCACCGTGCTGCGCAACGCCGCCGACGCGCGTCGCTCGGCGCGTCGCACGGTCGCCGGCCTCACCGGACGCCGTACCGAGCCGCGCGGTCAGATCGCCGCCCGGCACTCCCAGCAGCGTCGGGTCGTGTCGGTGCTCACCGAGCTCGACGCCTACAAGCGCATCCGCGACGTCCACGGCGGCACCGTCAACGACGTCATCCTGGCCACGATCACCGGCGGCCTGCGCGGCTGGCTGCTCACCCACGACGAGTCGCTGCGCGGCTTCCAGCAGGTGCGGGCCGTCGTCCCGGTCTCGGTGATCGACCGGGAGCTGCAGGCCACCTCGCTCGGCAGCCAGATCGCGCCCCACTTCGTGGAGCTGCCGGTCGGCGAGCCGAGCCCGGTGGTGCGGCTGCACCAGGTCTCCTACTCCTTCCAGGCCCACAAGGAGACCGGCCGCGGCGTCGCCGCCAACCGGCTCGCCGGCATCGCGGGCTTCGCTCCGACGACCTTCCACGCGATCGGTGCCCGGGTGGCGGCCGAGCAGGGTCGCCGCGCCTTCCAGCTGATGGTCACCAACGTGCCCGGCCCGCAGTCGCCGCTCTACGCCGCGGGCGCGGAGATGGTGGCCACCTACCCGGTGCCGCCGCTGCTGCCCGGCCACGCGCTCGCCGTCGGCGTCACCTCCTACAACGGCACGGTCGCCTACGGCATCACCGCCGACGGCGCCCGGGTGCCCGACGCCGACGTGCTCGGCCAGTGCCTCACCGAGGCGCTCGACGAGCTGCTCGACACGATCTCCGAGGCCCGGCCGCGGGCGCCGCGCGGACGCCGGCGTCCCAAGGCCGTCCGCTCGGGCGCCGCCACGGAGGCCCGCTCGTGATGCGGGTCTACGTGCCGGCCAGCTTCGCCGAGCTCGCCCGCTTCCACGCCGACGGCGTCGTCCCGACCACCGACGCGGTGCTCGCCGAGGACACCTCGGAGGAGGCCGAGTACGACGCACTCATGGAGGCCGCCGTCCTCTCGGCCGAGCGGGCCGCGGCCACCGACGACCCGCGTCGGGTCGTCATCGCCGTCGACGTCACCACGCCGGGCGTCAACGCCCCGCTGGCCGACGTCGCCAGCGTGCACGTCGACCCCGCGCCCGGGGCCGACCCCGACGACGACCTCGCCTGGTACGCCCGGCAGGAGATCGCGATCCTGCTGGGGGAGTGAGGCCCCGCTCCGCGGGCTCGGAGGCCGCCCGGGCGGTGTGACACGATCGCCCGCATGGACGGACTCACCCACCCACCGATCCCCGTCAACGAGCCGAACCTCACCTACGGTCCCGGCACTCCCGAACGCGACGCGCTGCTCGCCGAGATCGATCGTCTCGAGAGCACGACCCACGACCTCCCGGCCTACATCGGGGGCGAGTGGCGCCGCGGCGCGGGCGAGGAGATCGCCGTCGTGCAGCCGCACGACCACGCCCACGTGCTCGGCACCACCCACGGCAGCACCCGCGCGGACGCCGAGGCGGCCATCGCCGCCGCCCAGGAGGCGGCCCCCGCCTGGCGTGCGCTGCCCTTCGACGAGCGGGCCGCCGTCCTGCTGCGCGCCGCCGACCTGCTGGCCGGGCCCTGGCGCCAGCGGCTGAACGCCGCCACCGTGCTCGGCCAGTCGAAGACCGCCTTCCAGGCCGAGATCGACTCCGCCTGCGAGCTCATCGACTTCTGGCGCTTCAACGTGCACTACGCCCGGCAGATCCTCGCCGAGCAGCCGATCGCCAACAGCCCCGGCGTGTGGAACCGCACCGACCACCGCCCGCTCGAGGGCTTCGTCTACGCCATCACGCCCTTCAACTTCACCGCCATCGCCGGCAACCTGCCCACCGCGCCCGCGCTCATGGGCAACACCGTGATCTGGAAGCCCTCGCCGACCCAGCAGCTCGCCGCGTCGCTCACGATGGAGCTGCTGATCGAGGCCGGCATGCCGCCGGGCGTCATCAACATGCTGCCCGGTGACGGCATCGCGGTCTCCGAGGCCGCGCTCACCCACCGCGACCTCGCCGGCATCCACTTCACCGGCTCCACGCCGACCTTCCAGCACCTGTGGCGCACCGTCGGCGAGAACATCGCCGGCTACCGCACCTACCCGCGGCTGGTCGGCGAGACCGGCGGCAAGGACTTCGTCGTCGCCCATCCCTCGGCCGACCCCGACGTCGTCCGCACCGCGCTGATCCGCGGCGCCTTCGAGTTCCAGGGCCAGAAGTGCTCGGCCGCCTCGCGGGCCTACATCGCCCGGTCGGTGTGGGAGCGTCTCGAGGACGAGTTGATCGCCCAGACCGAGGCGATCAGCGTGGGCGACCCCACCGACCTCACGCACTTCATGGGTGCGGTCATCGACGAGCGGGCCTTCCGCAAGCACGAGGCGGCGATCGCGCGCGCCCACGGCACCGACCACCTGCAGGTGATCGCCGGCGGCACCACCGACGACAGCACCGGCTGGTTCGTGCGCCCCACCATCGTGGTCTCCACCGACCCGACCGACGAGATGTTCACGACCGAGTACTTCGGCCCGATCCTCGTCGTGCACGTCTACGAGGACACCGACTTCGAGCGCGTCGTCACCGAGATGGAGTCGATCGCCCCCTACGCGCTCACCGGTTCGATCATCGCTCGCGACCGTTCGGCCGTCTCCTGGGCGCTCTCGACCCTGCGCTTCGCGGCCGGCAACTTCTACATCAACGACAAGCCCACCGGCGCCGTCGTCGGCCAGCAGCCCTTCGGCGGCGGTCGTGCCTCCGGCACCAACGACAAGGCCGGCGCGGCCAGCAACCTGCTGCGCTGGACCTCGCCGCGCTCGGTCAAGGAGACGTTCGTGCCGGCGACCGATTATCGGTACCCGTACATGGGGTGAGGTTGTCGGAATCACCGGTGCACCGGTGATTCCTGCACTTCTCAGGGGAAATTTCGGCCGATCAGTGACAGTTTCCCCTGAGAAGTCCATCCGGATATCGGACGACGTCGGGATCCGTGCCCGCCGACCCTCGGGCGGATGCCAGCCCTCAGCGGTCGAGCACGTCGAACAGCTGCGAGAGATCGGGCTGCGGTGCCCCGGGAGCCGACTCCCGGGGCACCGTCACGCAGGAGGCCTCCCGGGCCTCGACCGAGACGATCGCCAGGGCCTGGGAGAGGCAGAACGTGTGGCCGATGACGGCGTGGCGCGCGATCGCGATGCCGCCCAGCACCAGGGGCGCGACCAGCACGTAGATCAGTGCGCGCTGCAGCACGGCGGCTCCGTACGGTCCGGGGAGGGGACGGCGTCCCGGACGACGTCAGCCGTCGAGGACCGAGAGCAACTCTTCCATACGCGAGTGGCGCTGGGTCAAGGGCGGCCGGCCCGGCACGGTCAGGCAGGCGGCGTTGTAGGTCGCGCCCCGCGTCAGCGTGAACGAGTGATCGACGCAGTAGGTGCGGCCGGCGAACTCCTGCTGGGCGAGGTAGAACCCGCTCCCCAGCAGCGACAGCAGCAACCACGGCAGCAGTGCGCGACCCAGCAACGCTCAGCCCTCCCGGCGTCGGTGCGACGGGAGGGCCGGCGTCACGGCGTGATCACGCCTGGGCCAGGTACTCACGTCCCACCTTGTTCTCGGCCCGGAGCGCCTTGCTGAGCAGGTCGCCGATGAGGCCCTCGATCTTCGATCCCACGAGCGGGATCCGGACGGTGATCTCGAACTGCACGATCTCGGTGGTCGTGCCGCCCGCCTCGCTGAGGGAGACCGATCCGGTCATCTCGCCGGGCTTGCCCGGGATGGTCACCTCGACCCGCGCCTGCTCGGCGGAGGTCCAGGTCTCCTTCTGGACGATGTTGATCTCGTCGCCGACGAACTTCGTGGCGAACGAGGGGATCCCCCGGGCGGTCTGCACCTGGTCGACGACGACGCTCATGCCGGCGCCCGCGCCCTCGATGCGCACGTCGTGGCGGATGACGCCCTGGAACTCGCAGACCCGCTCCCGGAAGGCCGGGTCGGCCAGCATCGCCTGGACGGCGGCCAGCGGAGCGTCGTAGGTCAGCTCGAGACGGATCTTCTTCGACATCAGCGGTCACCCTTCAGCCAGGCCGTGCCCACGCGGTGCTCGGCGTCCATGCCGGCGATGATCCTGTCGGCGAGCAGCTTCTCCAACTTGCCGCCGATCAGCGGCACGGAGACCTTGATATCGAGCTCCACGGTCTCGACCGTGCCGGAGCCGGACGGCGCCAGGGTGATCGAGCCGCGGATCGTGGCCGGGCTGCCGGGCGCCTCGATGGCCAGCGTGCCGCCCTCGGGGCCGCTCCACTGCTCCTTCTGCACCGCCCGGGTGGTGGATCCGGCGAACTTCCGGGCGAAGGAGGGGAGGTCGTCGGTGCGCTGCACCTGGTCGACGACCACCGTCATCGCGCCGTCGGCGCCGGACTCGATCGAGACCTCGGCGGACACGACGTCCTGCGCCGCGCAGGCGGCCTCTCGGAAGGCCGGGGTGGCCAGCATCTGGTGGACCTCGGCCGGGGCGGCGTCGTAGGTCAGGGCGTGGTGGAATCTCACGGCCGTCATCCTGCCCGAGGCGTGCCCTATCGTCGCCGCATGTCGCACGACGACGCGCGCGCAGCCGCGATCACGGGGGATGACTCCGGGGGGCACATGGTGTCCTTCGGCGAGCAGGGCGCCCAGTTGACCTACGGTTCCTACCTTTCTCTGCCGCAGCTGCTCAGCGCCCAGCATCCGCAGACCGCGCCGCCGGCCCACGACGAGCTGCTGTTCATCACCATCCACCAGGTCTACGAGCTGTGGTTCCAGCAGTTGCTGCACGAGGTGGGGGAGGTGCGCACCGCGATGCAGGACGGCCGGCTGTGGTGGGCCCAGCACCTGCTCCAGCGCGTGCACGTGATCGAGCGGGTGCTGGTGCAGCAGGTCGACGTCCTGGAGACGATGACGCCGCAGGACTTCCTGGAGTTCCGCCAGCGCATCTCCCCGGCCTCGGGGTTCCAGTCGGTGCAGTTCCGCGAGCTGGAGTTCGTCTCCGGCGCGAAGGACCCCGCCTACCTCGAGCGGTTCCGCGGGCTCACCGAGGCCGAGGAGGAGCGGCTGCGCGTGCGGCTCGGCGAGCCGACGCTGTGGGACGCCTTCGTCGGGGTCATGGCCGCGGCCGGCCTGCCGGTCGAGGACGACGCCGCGGTGGCGGCGTCCCTGCGGGTCGTGGCCCACGACCGCGACCGCCATGCCGCGATCTGGGCGCTCGCCGAGGCGCTGCTCCAGCACGACGAGCTGGCCGCGAGCTGGCGCGCGCGGCACGTGGTGATGGTGATGCGGATGATCGGCGGCAAGTCCGGCACCGGCGGGTCGAGCGGCGCTGCGTACCTGCGCTCGCGGCTGCCGCTGCAGTACTACCCGCTGCTGTGGGAGCTGCGCTCGGAGCTGTGACCGACCCGGGCCGACCGGCGCCGGGTCGGCGCCGTGCGAGGCGGGCCTTCAGGTCTCCCTCGGCTCTGCCGATCACCTATCTGGGTCCCGAGACGGCGGATGTCGGGGCGTCGCTTGGTGACCCGGTCCCGACGTCCTAGCGTGGGAGATGTGTCAATGGCGACGCACGAACCCGAACTCGAAGAACTCCTCGACCGCGCAGCCGCTCTGGCGCGCACCGGCACCGGTTCCGGCGGGCCGCCCCACGACGACGTGGGCGCCCTGCTGTCGAACTACTACCGGCACGTGCCGGTCGACGACCTCAGCAGCCGCACCGACGCCGACGTCTACGGCGCGCTGGCCAGCCACTACCGGCTTGCGTCCGAGCGCCCGCAGGGCACCGCACGGGTGCGGGTGTTCACCCCGACCGTCGCCGAGCACGGCTGGTCGGCCGAGGGGCACAGCGTCGTCGAGATCGTCACCGACGACATGCCCTTCCTCGTCGACTCCGTGACGATGGAGCTCGGCGGCCAGCGGCGCGACGTCCACCTGGTCATCCACCCCCACGTCGACGTCGAGCGCGACATCACCGGCACGCTGCTGCGCGTCCACCCCGTCGAGGACGGCGCCGTCGACCCGCACGAGGGCACCGTGCGCGAGTCGTGGATGCACGTCGAGATCGACCGGCTGCCCGAGGGCGACGACCCCGCGGTCGTCGTCGACCGGGTGCAGCGGGTGCTGCGCGACGTCCGCGAGGCCGTCGAGGACTGGCCGCGCACCCGCCAGCGGATGCTCGACATCGCCGACGAGCTGCGCGCCGACCCGCCGCCGCTGCCGGCCGAGGAGGTGCGGCAGAGCGCCGACATGCTGAGCTGGCTGGCCGACGAGCACTTCACCTTCCTCGGCTACCGCGAGTACACCTTGGAGTCCGTGCCCGCCGAGGACGGCGCCGGCACCGACGACGTCCTGCGGGCCGTGCCGGGCAGCGGCCTGGGCATCCTGCGCGCCGACCAGGACCTCTCGGAGTCCTTCGCCCGGCTGCCCGAGCCCGTGCGGGCCAAGGCCCGTGAGCGCACCCTGCTGGTGCTGGCCAAGGCCAACAGCCGCGCCACCGTGCACCGCCCGGCCTACCTCGACTACGTCGGGGTCAAGACCTTCGGTCCCGACGGCGAGGTCGTCGGCGAACGCCGCTTCCTCGGCCTGCTCTCCTCGACCGCCTACGCCGAGTCGTTGACCCGCATCCCGCTGCTGCGCGAGCGCGCCGCGGAGGTGCTCAAGGAGTGCGGCTTCGACCCGCGCTCCTACGCGGGCCGGGCGCTCATGGACACCCTCGAGACCTATCCGCGCGACGAGCTCTTCCACACCCCGGTCGAGGAGCTCACGCCGATGGCCGTCGCGGCCATGCAGGCCCGCGAGCGCCGCGCCGTCCGCGCGATCGTGCGCCGCGACACCTACGGTCGCTACGTCTCGGTGCTCGTCTACCTGCCGCGCGACCGCTACAACACCGCGGTGCGCGAGCGGTTCAGCCAGATCCTCCTCGACCGGCTCGGTGGGGAGTCGGTGGAGTTCACCGTGCGCATCAACGAGTCGACCACCGCCCGCGTGCACTTCGTCGTCCGCCTGCCGCGCGGCGAGCAGATCCCGGCCATCGACGCCGGCGACCTCGAACGCCGTCTGGCCGAGGCGTCGCGCAACTGGCGCGACGACCTCCTCGGTGCCGTCATCGCCGAGTTCGGCGAGGAGTCCGGCACGGCGCTCGGCCGCCGGTACGCCGACGCGTTCCCCGAGGCCTACAAGGAGGACTTCTCCCCGCGCACGGCCGCCAACGACCTCGCGCGCCTGGAGGACCTCATCGACCAGGACGGCGAGGACGGCATCGACCTCGCGCTCTACGAGCAGGTCGACGCCGGTCGCGGCGAGGCCCGTCTCAAGGTCTACCGCGTGGGCAGCCCGCTCTCGCTCTCCGAGGTGCTGCCGATGCTCTCCAGCCTCGGCGTCGAGGTCGTCGACGAGCGGCCCTACGGCCTGCTCGGCCTCGACCGCCCCTGCCACATCTACGAGTTCGGGCTGCGCTACGGCCGCGAGCTCCCCGACCACGCGCGCGAGCTGGTGCAGGACGCCGTCCGTGCCGTGTGGGAGGGCCGCAACGAGGTCGACGGCTTCAACGGGCTCGTGCTCGCGGCCGGCCTGAACTGGCGCCAGACCACGGTGCTGCGCGCCTACGCGCGGTACCTGCGCCAGTGCGGCACGCCGTTCTCCCAGGACACCATCGAGGGTGCGCTCCAGGGCAACGTCGACATCACCCGGCTCCTCGTGCGGCTCTTCGAGGTGCGCTTCGACCCGGCCGCTGTCGCCGCGCGCGAGGCCGGCGAGGAGAGCCGCATCGTCGAGCGCATCGAGGCCGCGCTGGACGACGTCGCCAGCCTCGACCACGACCGCATCCTGCGCTCCTACCTCGCCCACATCCGGGCCACGCTGCGCACCAACTGGTACCAGCCCGACGCCGAGGGACTCTCGAAGACCTACCTCAGCCTCAAGCTCGACCCCTCGGCACTGCCCGATCTGCCCGAGCCGCGGCCGAGGTTCGAGATCTTCGTCTACTCGGCCCGGGTCGAGGGCGTGCACCTGCGGTTCGGCTCGGTCGCCCGGGGCGGCCTGCGGTGGTCCGACCGCCGCGACGACTTCCGCACCGAGGTGCTCGGTCTGGTGAAGGCGCAGATGGTGAAGAACACCGTCATCGTGCCGGTCGGCGCGAAGGGCGGGTTCGTCGCCAAGGAGCTGCCCGACCCCTCCGTCGACCGCGACGCCTGGCTCGCCGAGGGCATCGCCAGCTACCGCACCTTCATCAGCGGCCTGCTCGACATCACCGACAACCTCGTCGACGGCGTCGCCGTCCCGCCGCACTCGGTGGTGCGCCACGACGGCGACGACCCCTACCTCGTGGTGGCCGCCGACAAGGGCACCGCCACGTTCTCCGACATCGCCAACGACCTCGCGAAGTCCTACGGCTTCTGGCTGGGCGACGCCTTCGCCAGCGGCGGTTCGGTCGGGTACGACCACAAGGCCATGGGCATCACCGCCCGCGGTGCCTGGGTCTCGGTGCGCCGGCACTTCCGCGAGCGCGGCATCGACTGCCAGACCGAGGACTTCACCTGCGTCGGCATCGGCGACATGAGCGGCGATGTCTTCGGCAACGGCATGCTCTGCTCCGAGCACATCCGGCTCGTGGCGGCCTTCGACCACCGCGACATCTTCCTCGACCCCGACCCCGACGCGGCGGCGTCCTTCAAGGAGCGGCAGCGGATGTTCGAGCTGCCGCGCTCCTCCTGGCAGGACTACGACGAGTCGCTGATCTCCGAGGGCGGCGGCGTGTACTCGCGGTCGATGAAGTCGATCCCGATCAGCCCGCAGGTGCGTCGCGTGCTCGACCTGCCCGACGACGTCGAGCACCTCCCGCCGAGCGATCTCATGCGGGCGATCCTGGCCGCGCCGGTCGACCTGCTCTGGAACGGCGGCATCGGCACCTACGTCAAGGGTTCCTCCGAGCCGCACAGCGCGGTGGGCGACAAGGCCAACGACGCGATCCGCGTCGACGGTCGCGACGTGCGCGCCCACTGCATCGGCGAGGGCGGCAACCTCGGCCTGACCCAGGCCGGTCGCATCGAGTACGTCCAGCTGGGCAACGACGGCAACGGCGGCCGGGTCAACACCGACTTCATCGACAACTCCGCCGGCGTCGACACCTCCGACCACGAGGTCAACATCAAGATCCTGCTCGACCGGGTCGTCGCCGCCGGCGACCTCACCGAGAAGCAGCGCAACGCCCTGCTCGCCGAGATGACCGACGAGGTCGCCGCGCTCGTGCTGCGCGACAACTACGAGCAGAACCTCGCGCTGGCCAACGCCGCCGCGCACGCGCCGTCCCTGCTCCACGTGCACGAGGACTGGATGCGCGCCCTGGAGAAGGAGGGCGTGCTCCACCGCGAGATCGAGGGCCTGCCCTCGCGCACCGAGGTGCGGCGCCGGCTCGAACGGCACGAGGGGCTGACCACGCCGGAGCTCGCCGTCCTGCTGTCGTGGACCAAGATCGTGCTGGCCCAGGAACTCCTCGACTCCGACCTGCCCGACGACCCCTACCTCGACCAGGACCTCGTCGCGTACTTCCCCAGCGCCATGCGCGAGCGGTTCGCCGAGCAGATCCGCGAGCACCCGCTGCGCCGCGAGATCATCGTGACCCAGGTCGTCAACGACCTCGTCAACGGAGCCGGCCTCACCTACTGGCCGCGGCTGGCCGGCGAGACCGGGGCGACGGCCGCCGAGCTCACCCGCGCCAACTTCGTGGCGCGCGAGATCTACGCGTCCCTGCCGCTGCGCGAGGAGATCGCCTCCTTCGACAACCGGCTGCCCGCCACGGTGCAGACCCGCATGCGCATCGAGATGCGCACGCTCGTCGAGCGCGCCTCACGGTGGCTGGTCACCCACAAGCGGCCGCCGCTCGACAGCCAGGCGACCATCGACCAGTACGCCGCCCCGGTGCAGGAGACCCTCGCCCAACTGCCCGAGCTGATGAGCGGTCGCGAGCTCGAGGCCTACCAGGCTCGGCGCGACGAGCTCACCGACCTCGGGGTGCCGCGCGAGCTCGCCTCGCGGATCGCCGTCCTCCAGCCCGCCTACTCGGTGCTCGGGGTCGTCGACATCGCCGGCCGGCTCGCCCTCGACCCCGGCGACGTCGCCCATGTGCACTTCACCCTCGGCGAGCGGCTCGGCATCCCCGAGCTGGTCGAGCGGGTGCTGGCGCTGCCGCGCGAGGATCGCTGGCAGACGATGGCGCGCGCCGCGCTGCGCGACGACCTGCACGCCGTCCACGTCGCGCTCACCGGTCAGGTGCTCGCCCACACCGACGGCTCCCTCGGTGCCGCCGAGCGGGTCATCGCCTGGGAGGACACCGACGCCGTCCGCATCGGCCGTGCCGCCCGCACCCTGGAGGAGATCTGCGGCGACGACTCCGCCGACCTCGCCCGGATGTCGGTGGGGCTGCGGGTGGTGCGGGGGTTGCTGGGCTGAGGGCGGGAGTTTCCCCGCGCGGTTCCTGGGGGTGAGTGCCAGGGACTGCCCCCGCTTTGGTTGACGCTTAGCGGTTGCGGTGTTCAGGCCGCTTCTGCGGCCGC
>NZ_BAAAZH010000038.1:0-734 GCF_039536805.1 Nocardioides fonticola
TGTACACCTCCGGCCTATCAACCCAGTCGTCTACTGGGGGCCTTACCCCATAACGGGTGGGAAACCTCATCTTGAAACGTGCTTCCCGCTTAGATGCGTTCAGCGGTTATCACTTCCGAACGTAGCTAACCAGCCGTGCTCTTGGCAGAACAACTGGCACACCAGAGGTTCGTCCATCCCGGTCCTCTCGTACTAGGGACAGCCTTTCTCAAGTTTCCTACGCGCGCGGCGGATAGGGACCGAACTGTCTCACGACGTTCTAAACCCAGCTCGCGTGCCGCTTTAATGGGCGAACAGCCCAACCCTTGGGACCTACTCCAGCCCCAGGATGCGACGAGCCGACATCGAGGTGCCAAACCATCCCGTCGATATGGACTCTTGGGGAAGATCAGCCTGTTATCCCCGGGGTACCTTTTATCCGTTGAGCGACCACGCTTCCACATGCCGTGGCCGGATCACTAGTTCCGACTTTCGTCCCTGCTCGACATGTCTGTCTCACAGTCAAGCTCCCTTGTGCACTTACACTCGCCACCTGATTGCCAACCAGGCTGAGGGAACCTTTGAGCGCCTCCGTTACATTTTAGGAGGCAACCGCCCCAGTTAAACTACCCATCAGGCACTGTCCCTGATCCAGATCATGGACCTAGGTTAGACATCTAGTACGACCAGAGTGGTATTTCAACGATGACTCCACCCCAACTGGCGTCGAGGTTTCACAGTCTCCCACCTATCCT
>NZ_BAAAZH010000039.1:0-868 GCF_039536805.1 Nocardioides fonticola
CAACCCGTTGTCCATCGACTACGCCTGTCGGCCTCGCCTTAGGTCCCGACTTACCCAGGGCAGATTAGCTTGACCCTGGAACCCTTGATCATTCGGCGCAAGTGTTTCTCACACTTGATTCGCTACTCATGCCTGCATTCTCACTCGTGTCGCATCCACCACTGGATCACTCCGCAGCTTCACCCGCGACACGACGCTCCCCTACCCATCCACACACCCGTTAGGGCTTCTCCACCACAAGGGCGGGTGCGAATGCCATAGCTTCGGCGGATGACTTGAGCCCCGCTACATTGTCGGCGCGGAATCACTTGACCAGTGAGCTATTACGCACTCTTTCAAGGGTGGCTGCTTCCAAGCCAACCTCCTGGTTGTCACTGCGACTCCACATCCTTTTCCACTTAGTCACCGCTTAGGGGCCTTAGCTGATGGTCTGGGCTGTTTCCCTCTCGACTACGGAGCTTATCCCCCGCAGTCTCACTGCTGCGCTCTCACTTACCGGCATTCGGAGTTTGGCTAACGTCAGTAACCTTGTGGGGCCCATCGGCTATCCAGTGCTCTACCTCCGGCAAGAAACACACAACGCTGCACCTAAATGCATTTCGGGGAGAACCAGCTATCACGAAGTTTGATTGGCCTTTCACCCCTATCCACAGGTCATCCCCTCAGTTTTCAACCTAAGTGGGTTCGGTCCTCCACGCGGTCTTACCCGCGCTTCAACCTGCCCATGGATAGATCACTTCGCTTCGGGTCTTGAGCGTGCTACTAAAGCGCCCTATTCAGACTCGCTTTCGCTACGGCTACCCCACACGGGTTAACCTCGCAACACACCGCAAACTCGCAGGCTCATTCTTCAAAAGGCACGCCGTCA
>NZ_BAAAZH010000040.1:0-2579 GCF_039536805.1 Nocardioides fonticola
CGGGTGGTCCCGCCAGATTCACACGGAATTTCAGGGGTTCCGTGTTACTTGGGAAAACGCGACACAGGCCCGGACTTACACCTACGGGACTATCACCCTCTACGGTGCCACTTTCCAATGGGCTTCGACTTCACCCGGGCTTTCTCACTGTGTGAGCCACCGGCAGATGACCCCTCACGCTCCCACAACCCCACACGCGCAACCCCTGCCGGGTATCACACGCGCATGGTTTAGCCTCTTCCGCTTTCGCTCGCCACTACTCACGGAATCACTGTTGTTTTCTCTTCCTACGGGTACTGAGATGTTTCACTTCCCCGCGTTCCCTCCACACACCCTATATATTCAGGCGCGGGTAACTGGACATGACTCCAGCTGGGTTCCCCCATTCGGACATCCCCGGATCAACGCTCGGTTGCCAACTCCCCAGGGCTTATCGCAGGCTCCAACGTCCTTCATCGGCTCTTGATGCCAAGGCATCCACCATGTGCCCTTCATAGCTTGTCGCACAAACACTCAACAAAAACCACAAAAAGACCATATTGATATTGCACATACACAACACACCACCACCGCACATACGGCAGCAGCCTGTTGGATGCTCGCGTCCACTATCCACTTCACAAACAACCAGCCCACCAACACCACCCCACCCCCACCAGGAGACAAGACAGCGAAGAAGGCAACCAAGACACCAACCACCACACACCCCCCTACAGGGGATGTGGCGCCTGATCCCTCAGACACCCAACAGCGTGCTTGGACACCACCCGACACCACCCACCCAACCCGTTCCACACCCCACCCACCAGCAAAACCAGCAGGCCGGAGTAGTACTAGACATCAGGCGAACAGCACCGAGCAGCTCTCATCGACGATTCCACTTCCGAACACCACCACCGCCACCAGACACTCGCTGATGATCATGGGTGCATGCTCCTTAGAAAGGAGGTGATCCAGCCGCACCTTCCGGTACGGCTACCTTGTTACGACTTCGTCCCAATCGCCAGCCCCACCTTCGACGGCTCCCCCCACAAGGGTTAGGCCACCGGCTTCGGGTGTTGCCGACTTTCGTGACGTGACGGGCGGTGTGTACAAGGCCCGGGAACGTATTCACCGCAGCGTTGCTGATCTGCGATTACTAGCGACTCCGACTTCATGGGGTCGAGTTGCAGACCCCAATCCGAACTGAGACCGGCTTTTTGGGATTCGCTCCCCCTCACGGGATCGCAGCCCTTTGTACCGGCCATTGTAGCATGCGTGAAGCCCTGGACATAAGGGGCATGATGACTTGACGTCGTCCCCACCTTCCTCCGAGTTGACCCCGGCAGTCTCCTATGAGTCCCCGGCATGACCCGCTGGCAACATAGGACAAGGGTTGCGCTCGTTGCGGGACTTAACCCAACATCTCACGACACGAGCTGACGACAGCCATGCACCACCTGTACACCAGCCAAAAGGCCAGCACATCTCTGCACTGTTCCGGTGTATGTCAAACCCAGGTAAGGTTCTTCGCGTTGCATCGAATTAATCCGCATGCTCCGCCGCTTGTGCGGGCCCCCGTCAATTCCTTTGAGTTTTAGCCTTGCGGCCGTACTCCCCAGGCGGGGCGCTTAATGCGTTAGCTACGGCACGGAACCCATGGAATAGGTCCCACACCTAGCGCCCAACGTTTACGGTGTGGACTACCAGGGTATCTAATCCTGTTCGCTCCCCACACTTTCGCTCCTCAGCGTCAGGACATTCCCAGAGAACCGCCTTCGCCACCGGTGTTCCTCCTGATATCTGCGCATTTCACCGCTACACCAGGAATTCCGTTCTCCCCTGAATGCCTCTAGTCTGCCCGTATCGAAAGCAAGCACCGAGTTAAGCCCGGTGATTTCACTCCCGACGCGACAAACCGCCTACGAGCCCTTTACGCCCAATAATTCCGGACAACGCTCGCACCCTACGTATTACCGCGGCTGCTGGCACGTAGTTGGCCGGTGCTTCTTCTGTACCTACCGTCACTCTCGCTTCGTCGGTACTGAAAGAGGTTTACAACCCGAAGGCCGTCATCCCTCACGCGGCGTTGCTGGATCAGGCTTCCGCCCATTGTCCAATATTCCCCACTGCTGCCTCCCGTAGGAGTCTGGGCCGTGTCTCAGTCCCAGTGTGGCCGGTCACCCTCTCAGGCCGGCTACCCGTCGAAGCCTTGGTAGGCCATTACCCCACCAACAAGCTGATAGGCCGCGAGCACATCCTCCACCGAAAAAACTTTCCACCACCATCACATGCGCGAAGTGGTCATATCCGGTATTAGCCACCGTTTCCGGCAGTTATCCCAGAGTGAAGGGCAGATTACTCACGTGTTACTCACCCGTTCGCCGCTCGAGTACCCCGAAGGGCCTTTCCGCTCGACTTGCATGTGTTAAGCACGCCGCCAGCGTTCGTCCTGAGCCAGGATCAAACTCTCCGTTGAAAAACAACACCCACAACCAACCCCAAAGAGCCAGCCATGAGAAAAAGAGAACCCTGACAAACAAACCCTGACAAAAATTGCCAGAATCATTGTCGAAAACCATCAACCCACAAACGTGAAT
>NZ_BAAAZH010000041.1:0-746 GCF_039536805.1 Nocardioides fonticola
AGGTGGGTCAGACGGCGCAGATGACGTTCACCTCGGGTGGTTCGGGTAATCCGGTGGTCGTCACGGTGACGTCGGCGAACGGGGTGTGCGCGGTGAATGGCACGACGATCTCGTATCTGAAGGCGGGCAGCTGTCTTCTCGACCTCGATCAGGCGGGCAATGCGGACTACGCCGCGGCCTTCACGACCAATCTGATCCTGGCGGTGGGTAAGGGGTCGCAGGCGATCTTGGGGTTGTTTCTTCCTCCTGCGCCGCGGGTGGGTGATTCGGTGGTGTTGGCGGCGTCGGGTGGTGCGTCGGGTCAGCCGGTGACGTATGCGTCGTCCTCGTCGGCGTGCACGGTGTCGGGTTCGTCGGTGTCGTTCGTGCATGTGGGCCTCTGTTCGGTGACGGCGTCGCAGGCGGGGACGGCGGACTATGCCGCGGCGTCGGATGTGACGGTGTCGACGACGGTGGCCAAGAAGCTGCAGTCGATCTCGTTCTCGTTGCCGTCGGCTCCGAAGGTGGGCACGAGTGCGGTGTTGTCGGCGACGGCGTCCTCTGGTGGTGCGGTGTCGTATGTCGCTGGTGGTGGCGCGGGTGTGTGTCGGATCGTGGGGTCGTCGGTGGTCTACGACCATGCGGGTACGTGCACGGTGACGGCGTCGCAGGCGGGTTCTGATGATGTGGCGGCGGCGCCGGAGGTGTCGCAGACGGTGGTGGTCGGGAAGGGGTTGCAGTCGATCTCGTTCGTGCTTCCGGGTCCG
>NZ_BAAAZH010000042.1:0-818 GCF_039536805.1 Nocardioides fonticola
CGCGAGTCGATCGAGTAGCCGACGATCTTGTTGCTGAAGACGTCCTTGATCGCACAGATGTAGAGCTTCCCTTCCCGCGTGGGGTGTTCCGAGATGTCCCACAGCCACACCTTGTTCGGCCCGTCAGCGACGAACTCGTGCCGAATCACGCCGTGCTCATCGACCACGGCCAGCAGGTCGTCGTGCGGGGCCGGGCCGGTGGAGCCGGGCTTGGACCGCTTCTTGTGATGGCTGGCGGCGATCCCCGCGATGCGACAGAGCCGGTGCACGCGGTTCTCCCCGACGGTGATGCCGTGCTCGTCGACCAGTTCGTCAGTGAGGAACCGGTATCCGAGCGTCGCGTCGTCTTCGTGGATGTCGTAGAGGACGTCGATGAGGTGGGCGTCGTCCCAGTCCCGCTGGGACACGGGATCTTTGAGCCACTTGTAGTACCCCGCGGTCGTCAGACCGAGGACCCGGCACGCCACCGCGACCGGCACCCTGATCGGGGCACCGGCCGCAGCCATTTCACGGACGAGCGGGAAGACTATTTTCCCGGCAGGTTCGCCTGAGACAGGTAGGCAGCAGCCCGGCGCAGGACCTCGTTCTCCTGCTCCAGGAGCCGGATCCGCTTGTTCGCTTCGCGAAGCTCCTTGCGATCGTCGTCAGTCATGCCGGGTCGACGACCGTCTTCGATGTCGGCCTTTTTCATCCAGTTGGCCAGCGAGCCTTCTGAGATGCCGAAGTCCTTCGCGACCTGAGCCAGTGACGACTGGCCCTGGCGGGCCACTCGCACGACGTCGTCGCGGAACTCCTTGGGATAGGGCTTTGCCACGAGG
>NZ_BAAAZH010000043.1:0-736 GCF_039536805.1 Nocardioides fonticola
TGGCCGGTACTCGGCCAAGCGCGGGCAGGCGGTCGCGGTGGCCAACGGGAAGCGACCCAAGCCGTGCAAGTTGGCGCTGAACTCGGAGTTGCGTGAGCGGGTGGAGCAGGATCTGGGCAAGCGGTACTCCCCGCAGCAGATCGCCAACCGGTTACGCCATGACTTTCCTGATGACCCGGAGATGTGGGTGCACCACAACACCATCTACGAATCGATCTACATCCAAGGCCGCGGTGTGTTGCGTGCTGACCTGGGCAAATGTCTGCGCAGTGGGCGGATCAAGCGCCGGCCCCAACGCCTTGATGGGCACGAGGAGCGGCGCGGCACTTTGCCGGACAAGGTGATGATCAGCGAGCGTCCCGCCGAGGTCGCCGATCGTGCTGTGCCGGGGCACTGGGAGGGCGATCTGATCGTGGGCAAGCTCAACGGTTCCGCGATCGGGACCCTGGTCGAGCGCACCACGAACTACACGCTGTTGTTGCACCTGCCCGAGGGTCACGGCACCGAGGCGGTCACCGAGGCGTTGATTGCTCGGATGGCCCAGCTGCCCGAGGAACTGCGCCGGTCGGTGACCTGGGACCAGGGCAAGGAGATGGCCGCGCACAAGAAGCTCACCAGCGGACGGCTCGGGGAGGACTTCAAGGTCTACTTCTGCGACCCCCGCTCACCGTGGCAGCGCGCGGTCAACGAGAACACCAACGGCCTGCTGCGCCAGTACTTCCCCAAGGGAACCGAC